>DASYCE010000011.1 GCA_036500345.1 Gemmatimonadales bacterium
AGGAGATCATCGGCTTCTTCATCTCCGGACATCCGCTCGAACGGTTTCGCGCCGTCGTCGAGGTCGTCGGCACACGGACGACCGCGACCCTTGGCGAGTGGGACGAGCGGCCGGTCACGATCGCCGTGGTGGTGACGGCGATCAAGCGGCAGATCTCCAAGAAAACCGGCAAGGAATACGCGCGGATCACGCTCGAGGATTTCCACGGGACGGCGGAGGCAATCGTCTTCCCCGAAGCGTGGAGCAAGCTCAACCAGGTGATCCGGGTCGACACCGCGATGATGCTCAATGGCGGATACTCCCCGCGGGATCGCGGTGAGGAACAGGCGCCGTTCATCGTCGAGGGGGCCCGCGATCTGGCCGAAATGGAAGCGTCCGGGTCGCTGGCGGTTGCGATTCAGTGGGACTCCCCGGCGCCGCCGTCGGCCGACGTGGTCGGGGCGGTGGTACAGGTCTGCGAGGCCCACCCCGGCCCCGCCGCGCTCTATATTCAGTGGACTGATGGCAACGGCCAGTCGGCGCGGCTCCGGTCGCGCCGGCTGCGGATCGGCGCCGAAGAGGAGACGCTCCGGGCACTCCGCGACCTCTTCGGTACGACGGCCGTTTCACTGATCCGGGCGGAGTGATCTGATGGCCGTAGCGTACACCCTCGAGTTCGAGAAGCCGCTCGCCGAGCTGGAGCGCCAGATCGACGAGCTGAAGCGGATCAGCGGCGAGCGCGGGATCGATGTGGCCGAGGAGATCGGCACCCTCGAAGCGAAGCTCGGCGCGCGCCGCGACGAGATCTATCGCAACCTCACGCCGATGCAGCGCGTCCAGGTGGCCCGGCATCCACGCCGGCCGTACACCCTCGACTACCTCTCCTCCATCTTCACCGACTTCATCGAACTCCACGGCGACCGGCTCTTCCGCGATGATCCGGCGATCGTCGGCGGATGGGCACGGATCAATCGCCAGTCGGTGATGGTCATCGGACACCAGAAGGGCCGCGACACCAAGGAGAACATCAAGCGCAACTTCGGGATGCCGCATCCCGAGGGGTATCGCAAGGCACTGCGCCTGATGCAGGCCGCTGCGCGCTTTCATGCGCCGATCATCACGCTGATCGACACCCCCGGCGCCTATCCCGGACTTGGCGCCGAGGAGCGCGGTCAATCGGAGGCACTGGCGCGGAACATTCTCGAGATGTCGGCGCTCGCCACCCCGATCATCTCGGTGGTGATCGGCGAAGGCGGCTCCGGCGGTGCGCTCGCCCTTGGTGTTGCCGATCGGGTGATGATGTTCGAAAACTCGGTGTACTCGGTGATTTCGCCCGAGGGATGCGCCGCAATCCTCTGGAAGGATGCGACCCAGCGCGAGCGCGCCGCCGAAGCGCTCAAGCTCACCGCCGAGGACCTCACCCGGCTTGGCCTGGTCGACGAGATCATCGCCGAACCGCTGGGTGGTGCGCACTTCGATCCGGAATCCACCGGCGAAGCGTTGCGCGAGGCGCTCATCAAGGCACTCGCCGAGCTCAACAAGGTCCGCCCCGAAAAGCTGGTCAAGCGCCGCCACGACAAGTACGCGGCGATGGGATCGTACGCCAACGCGTGACGATGCAAACGGTCGAGGTCCGCTTCAAGGGAAATCGCCGCGGCTTCTTTGACTGGGGCGTCGCGTCGGCTCCGCTGCGCCTCAATGAGGCGGTCCTCGTGCAGGCGGAGCGCGGCCTCGATTTCGGCCGGGTGAACGCGGTAGGTGCCGCGGCGCTCGCCAAGTGCGGCGGCTGTTCCTCCTGCGAGACCTCACCCGCAACCGGCGTTGAAGGGCGAGGAACCGCCGTTGCGGATGAATCCCCGACCGACGCAATACCGGCCACCTCGGTGGCAGCAGCCGAACACGCGTCGCCCGCCGAAGCCGCAACTCCCGACACGCCAGATGAGATCGCGGCGCCCACCGAATCGTCCGCCGCCGAATCGGTACCGGCAGCAGCACCGAAGCCCGAAGGCGAGCAGCGCCCGCGCGTGATTCGCCGCGCGGGGCCGCGCGACGTGGCCCAGCACGAAGAGCTCCGCCGCAACGAAGACGACGTGCGCCGCCAGGTGACTGAGCGCGCCACGCGCCAGAAGCTGCCGATGCGCGTCTCCGATGCCGAATGGCAGTGGGACAAGAACCGGCTGACGATCTATTTCACGGCGGAGACGCGAGTCGACTTCCGCAACCTGGTTCGCGAGCTCGCCACGCAGTTCCGCACCCGGATCGAGCTGCGCCAGATCGGCGTTCGCGACGAGGCGGCGCGGATCGGCGGGATCGGCCGCTGCGGACGCGAGTTCTGCTGCAGCACCTGGCTCACCAACACCGGACCGGTGAATCTCTCGCTGGCGAAGGATCAGCATCTGTCGCTCAATCCGGCCCAGATTTCCGGCGGCTGCGGCCGGCTGCTCTGCTGCCTCAAGTACGAGCACGAGTTCTATCTCGCGTCGCGCAAACGCTACCCCAAGGAAGGGAAGACAGTGGTGACGTCGCGCGGCCCCGAGAAGGTGATCGCCGTCGACATCTTCCGCGAGCGCGTTGCGCTCCGGAGCGACGAGCATGGCAGCCGGATCATCGCCGCGGTCGACCTCCGCGACGAAATGGAGCGCGCGGCAGCCGCTGGCCCGCCCGACGCGACAACGCCTGCGCCGGCGCCCACAGCTGCACCCCATGACAAGAAGCGCCGCCCGTGACGAAGGCGTTTTACATCACGACCGCGATCGACTACTCCAACGGCGACCCGCATCTCGGCCACGCGCTGGAGAAGGTCGGCGCGGATGCGATCGCCCGCTGGCACCGCCTCAACGGTGAGGCGGTCCATTTCCTCATGGGGATGGACGAGAACGCGCAGAAGGTGATCCAGGCAGCCGAAGCGGCCGGAAGCACGCCTGCGGAGTGGCTCGACGCGATGAGCGAGCGCTTCAACTCGACCTGGAAGCGGCTCGAATGTTCTCACGATGAGTGGATGCGCACCACCGAGCCGCGCCACGCACGCGGCGTGACTGCACTGATTGAAGCGATCCGGAATCGGAATCCCGAGGATCTCTTCGTCGGCGAATACGAAGGACTCTACTGCGTCGGCTGCGAGGAGTTCAAGTCGGAAAGCCAGATTCGCGACGAACGGTGCATCGAGCATCCGTCACGCGAGCTGGTTCACACCAAGGAGCGGAATACCTTCTTCCGGCTGTCGCGCTGGCGGGATACCGTGCTGGAGAGGACCCGCTCTGGCGAGTTCCGCGTCGAACCGGAGATCCGCCGCAACGAAATCCTCCGCGTCCTCGAGGACGGCCTCCAGGACATCTCGATTTCGCGCGGACGCCTGCCGTGGGGGATTCCCTTCCCCGGTACCAACGATGAGACGGTCTACGTCTGGTTCGACGCGTTGATCAATTACCTCAGCGCCACGGGATATCCCGACGCCAACTACACCAACCTCTGGCCGGCCGACGTGCACGTCGTCGGCAAGGGAATCACCCGCTTCCACTGCATCATCTGGCCGGCGATGCTCCTCGCCGCGGGCGTGGAACTGCCGCGGATGGTGTGGGCGCACGGGTACGTGCAGTGGGGCGGCGCCAAGGTGAGCAAGTCGGAAGGCACCTCCGTGTCGCTCGACGAGGCGATTGACTATCGCGGCCCCGACGCGCTCCGCTGGTTCCTCCTCCGCGAAGTCGGCTTCGAGAACGACGGCGATTTTTCCTTCGAACGCTTCGACGCCCGCTACGACGGCGATCTCGCCAACGGCCTCGGCAATCTCGCATCGCGCGTGACGGCAATGATCGTGAAGTACCGTCAGGGCACTATACCATCGGTTACGACAGCAACCTCCCTCGACACTGCGGCCGCTGCAGCGCAGCAGAGCTATGCCGAGGCGTTCGCGCGCAATGCGATCAAGGACGCTGCGGCCGCGCTCTCGGACCTGGTGACCGCTGCGGACGGCTTTATCGCCGCAACCGCACCGTGGTCGCTGGCCAAGGCCGGCAACGACGCAGAGCTCGACGGGACGCTCTCTGCCCTCGCCCGCACACTCGTCCGCCTCGCCGTGATGGCGTCGCCATTCATGCCGACCAAGGCACAGGCGCTCTGGACCGCGCTCGGCCAATCGGGATCACCTGGCGACCCCGAGGCGTGGGCTCGCGCCAAGGATCCCGATATCGGTGGGTCGAAGGTCACCAAGCCCGACAACCTCTTTCCGAAGCCCGCCGCCTGATACGACAAAGGGCGAAGAGAACCGTCTCTTCGCCCTTTCGCCTGCCGGCAACTACTTCGTCAGTTGAACTTCACCGTCGGCACGTTCGCCGCATCGGGGCTGCTCAGATCGAAGTACGGTCGAGGCTTGCCGAGCCCGAACATCTTGGCAGTGAGCACCGTCGGGAACTGCCGGATCGCGCTGTTGAACTGCTGCACTGCCGTGTTGTAGTCGGTGCGGGCGGTGGCAATCCGATGCTCCATTCCTTCGAGCTGATCCTGCAGCGTCCGGAAATTCTCGCTGCTCTGCAACGTCGGGTACGCCTCCTGGATCGCCAGGAGCCGGCCGAGGGGTGCTGCCATCGCCGAATTGGCGGCGGCGATCTGCTGCATGTCGTTGCTCTGCAACGCACCGCTCATCTTTGCCCGCGCGTTGGCGATGGAGATGAAGACGGTGTCCTCATGGTTGGTGATTCCCCGCACCGTGTTCACCAGATTGGGGATCAGGTCATTGCGTTGCTGCAGCTGCACCTTGATCTGGCTCGACGCCTGGTTGATCTGCTCGTCGAGACGCTGCAGCCGGTTGTAGCTGCAACCACTTGCAAGAATCACCAGGCCAGCGAGAAGCGGAGCCGAATAACGGGTACGGCGCATCACTGATCTCCGAGGTGAAATGTGTCTACCAGTTCAACCGTCCGGCACACCAGGTCGAGATACCGGGTGAATGTCTCGGGCGGGCAATTCCATTCGTGTTCGGCGCGATGCATTGCGATCTCGATCGCCACCTGCACGTCGGCGCCGAGTTCGGCGCTGAGCGCCTTCGCCGTCTCGGGCGGCGTGACGCCCGGGCCGCGGCGATATAGCACCGCGATGCACCGCAACAGGGCGAAATAGGTCGAAATCGACGCCAGCGCAAAGCCGCCGAGGATCATCCCGGCATCGCCAAATCGGACATATGCCTGGCGCAGGCGGATCAGCTTTCCGCGCAGTTCCTTTTCGACTGCCTCGCGAAGGTCGGCGGGTGCGACACTCATCCCCTGCACCGGATCGTTGCCGCACAGCACCTTGTGCGACAGCTGCATGTCGGTGATTTCGATCGGGAAGACGTCGTTGGAATGCTCCCATTCGCCGCGGCCCATGATCAGCGGCGGCACGAAGCCGGCCGCATGCCACGCCGTCACCGCCGGCGTCAGCTTGCGCAGCGCGGCGTGCGACACGTCGTCGACCAGCAGCAGCAGATTGACGTCCGAACGCCCCGGAATCCAGTCTCCGCGCGCGGCCGAGCCGTAGAGCATCACGCAGGCATTGAGCCCCGGCAACGCGCTCACCGCGCTGGTCAGTTTCCCGAGTGCCTGGTCGAGCTTGGCACGATCCATCAGAAGCTCCCTCCGGCGCCGCCGCCGCTGAACCCGCCACCACCGCCAAAGCCACCGAATCCGCCGCCGCCACCACCGCCGCCGCCAAATCCTCCGCCGCCGAATCCGCCACCGCCAAAGGAGCGGCCGATCATGTACGGCAGGATCCAGCTGCTTCCGATTCCGCCGCCGCCACCACCACGGCCGCCGCGACCACGCGCGATGAGCGACACGATCCACACGATGAAGATCACCGCGTAGATGATCATCTTGAGCTTGGTGCCGAGCGGAATCGAATCGTCGGATCTCGGCGGCGGACGCGGCCGACGAAGCGACGTATCCTCCACGCCGAGCTCTCGGGCGACCATGTCGCCGATACTGCTCGCGGCGACGTCGAGTGCGCCCGCGTAGTTCCCCTGCTTGAGCGACGGGAGCATCGCGTCACGGATCTGGCCGGAACGGGCGTCGGTGATGGTCCCCTCGAGCCCCTGCCCGGCGCTGATCCAGACCGACCCGTTGTGATCCTTGGTGTGCGGCACCACGAGCACTACCGCACCGGCGTTCCGCAACTTGCTCCCGATCGGCGCATTCTGGCCGACCTTCCAGACGCGGCCGATGTCGCGAGCGACATCCGCCGGGTCGTAGTCGCCAATCGTCGGGAGCGTCACCATGGCGATCTCGGCCCCGGTCACGTCCTGGAGGTGCTGGAGCCGCGCCTCGAGGGCGCCGCGAGTGCTTGCGTCGAGCAGGTTGGCGGCGTCGGTGACGAACCCGGTCGGAGTCGCCGGGAACAGCTTCGCCGTGGGCGGGAGCTGCTGCCCACCGAGCGCCAGAGTTACACCGAGTTGGAGCGCCGCGAGGGCGCCGGTACCTTTCCTCAGAGTCGCCATCTGCTCCAAAGCCTGGTGGACATCACCGGCACCGGACGTCTTTCAGTTCCGGTCCGCAACAAAGATACTCGTTGAGGGCCTCGTGAGTTTCGTTTCGGTCGTTTCGCGCCTGCAACATCTGTCACCGAAGTCCGCCGCGCTCATGCTCGCGTGCGGCGCCTTGTCACTTGGCGCCGTGACACTCGACGCGCAAGCCCAGGCCCAGACGCTTCCGATTGCGGCGCGAGCGAAAGGCCTCAAGACCGCGCCGGTCACGGTGTACGAGATGGCGGACTTCCAGTGTCCGTACTGTCGTCAGTTCGCCGTCGAGACGATGCCGACGATCGACAAGGAATACGTCAAGACCGGCAAGGTACGCTGGGTCTTCATCAACCTGCCGCTGCAATCGCTTCACGCCAACGCCGAGGCCGCGGCCGAATTCGCCGCCTGCGCCGGCCGGGAGAATCGCTTCTGGCAAGCGCACGACATGCTGTACCAGGCACAGGCCGACTGGGAGAACCTTCCCAATCCGGCCGCCTACTTCCAGTCGCACTTCGTCTCGCTCGGGCTCAAGCGCGACAGCATGATGCAATGCCTCACCTCGGGTGCCGGCGCCGCGATGGTC
The DNA here is from genome assembly GCA_036500345.1 of Gemmatimonadales bacterium. Taxonomy (NCBI): domain Bacteria; kingdom Pseudomonadati; phylum Gemmatimonadota; class Gemmatimonadia; order Gemmatimonadales; species Gemmatimonadales bacterium. The sequence goes on from DASYCE010000011.1 coordinate 7,047, forward strand.
AAGGACGATGCCGCCGGCGCCGAAAAGGCGGGTGCGCACAGCACGCCGACGTTCTACATCGAGGGCGGAATGATGGACGGCGCGCAGCCGATCGGGATCTTCCGCAGGGTGCTCGATTCGATCTACACCGCGAAGAAGAAGCAGCACTGACCGATGCCGTGAGCGTCAACCGCCACTGACCGTCACGATGATGTCGTAGAGCGAGTGGGTCCACGCGGTGATCCCGAAGCCACGCATCAGGTAGAGGGTGCTGAACACCAGGCCGGCGAGGAAGCGAAAGAGGAACGACGACACCTTAAGCGTGTCGCCATAGGCACCGATGTAGTGGAAGGAGGAGAAGAGCAGCGCACTCAGCACCGCCGCGAACACGCCGGCACCGCGCGCCTTCCACCCGAAGACCCTCGTCGCGACGAGCGACAACCCGCCCACGAGAATCACCCGGAACAACAGCTCTTCGTAGATCCCGGCGCCGAGCGACACCATCAATTGCGTCTTGATGTCGAGCCCCTTGATCGGCGCCGCCAGGACGAAGTAGTGGAGCAGTGCCGCCGTGGCATATCGCAGCAGCACGCCGACGACGACGGCAAGGATCACCGACTCGGCGAACATCCCCGCGAAGATCGCCGGCTTGAGCGGACCGCGGTTGCGGCGCCAGTCACGAATCACCAGCCACGCACCGAACGTCACGAGCAGCACGTCGAAGGCGATCACGCCATTCGCGCCGGCGAGCCTCGCGAACGGCGCCTTCAGCATCACGTCAGCGCCGTTGCGCACCCCCGGCGCCGCCGGATCACTCAGCGCCCACGCAAGTACCTCGTAGGCGGCAAGCAACGGAGCCGCGAAGAGGATCGAGTATCGCGGGCTGCGGCTGTAGACGTAATACGCCGGCTGAGGCATCGGCGAAAGGTAGCGGCCCCGGGGAGACCCCGGAGTAGCTTTCGCCATGCCGCGAACGTCAGTCGCTTACCGGATCGCCGCCACCATCGGCGTTCCACTCGTTCCATTGGTGGCACGCACCGGAGGCAGGCGGCATGCTCACGCCGACCGGCTCGATGCGCCGGAAGACCTTCGCGATTGGGCGCAGACGCATCGTGATGCAGCGCGCCCGCTCGCCTGGTTCCACGCTGCTTCGGTTGGTGAGGGGCTCCAGGCGCTGGCGGTGATGAACGCGTTCCGGCAGATGGTGCCCGAGGCGCAGGTCATCTACACCCACTACTCGCCATCCGCCGAAGAATTCGCGGCGACAACCGGCGCCGACTGGCACGGCTACCTCTGCTATGACCGCCGCTCCGATGTCGAGCAGATGCTCGCTGCTGCCGCTCCGGATCTTCTTGTCTTCGCCAAGCTCGATCTCTGGCCCGAACTCGCGACACGCGCTTCCGCCGCAGGTGCCGCGGTCGCAATGGTCGCCGCCAGCGTGAGCCCCGACAGCGGCCGCCTCCGCTGGCCGTCGCGCGTCTTCGCCCGCCCAGGCTACACCGTGCTCGATCGTGTTGCCGCGAATTCCGCCGAGGACGCCGAGCGACTGGTCATCCTCGGCGCACCGGGCGACCGCATCACCGTCACCGGCGACCCACGTGTCGACTCGGTCATCGATCGTGTCGACCGCACCCCCGCCGATGATCCGTTGCGACGAATCGCAGAAGCAGAGCGGACCCTCGTCGCTGGAAGCACCTGGCTGCAGGACGAGGAGGTCGTCCTCGCGGCCTTCCGGCGTGTTCGCGACGCCCATCCGCGTGCGACGCTGATCATTGCGCCGCATCAGCCGACACGTGAAAATCTCCATCGCATTGCACGCCGGGCTGCCGAACTCGGACTGCCGGAAACGGTGCGGCTCTCGACGATGCGAGGCCCGGGAGAGCATCCGCTGATCGTCATCGACACCGTCGGCGTCCTCGCGCGCGCATATGCGTCGGGGTCGATCGCCTACGTCGGTGGCGGATTCGGGTTGAAGGGGATTCACTCGATCCTCGAGCCGGCGGCATGGCACCGGCCGGTGATCATCGGACGGCACGACCGCGGCTCGCGCGACGCGGCAATGCTCGACGCAGCCGGCGCTCTCACTCGGTTGACCGCGTCCGATCCCGCTGCGCAGCTCACTGCACGCTGGTTGTCGTGGCTCGACGATCCCGCCGCCGCGCACGCCGCCGGTGAAGCGGCTCGCCGCGCACTCGAGGGAGACCGCGGGGCGGCACAGAGATCTGCCGATCTCCTCGTGCCGTTGTTGCGCCGAAAGAGTGGCGGGTAAGGCGACCGCTTAAACGAAACGAGGCCCCATCGGGGCCCCGTCGACGATCAGATTGTCGCTGCAATCACGGCGCGAAGCCGAGCCCAAGACTCACGATGCTCGGATGCAGCCCGTCGTTCGACACGTGGTCGTACGCGGCGCGGATCGTTATGCCGTTGATCAGCGAGAGATCGATCCCGCCGCTGAAGCCAAATTCCGTGTTGGTCCCCGTGACGTCGGAATGCAGCATGTCGAGGCGCGGCGCGATCCATGGCTTGATCGCGAACGCCGGGTTCGGGATCGTCGCGGCGAATCCAATCGACAGCGGCACGTGGGTGAAGTGTTCGTTGCCGAACGACCAACTGCCGACGCCGCCCTGGAGCATGATGCGGAACGGCACCAGCGGTCCGCCGAGTAGGCGCAGCGACGCCGCGACCGCCGGCGACCATACGCCGTCCGCGTCCTTCGGAGAGTAGTGCGAGAGCTGCCCTGACACCCCGAAAAACCCGAGGCCGATCGCCGCGCGCCCTGCCACTGCGGTCCCCGAGCCGTAATCGCTGTTCGGAAAGCCGACATCGGCGCCGATGGTCAGTCCGGTTGGCGCGCCGTTGTTCACGACCGGCATGCCGAGCGCCTGGCCTTCTGCGGCCGTGGTGATCGACGCGGCAAGGCCGAGCGTCAGCAGGATACGACCAACCATCAGGCTCTCCAGGTCTTCAGTGCAGGAATGCGGCGGTGAATCCGATGCCGCTCATGTCGCCGATCGCGGCGCTGAAACGCAGATCGAGGCGAGGCGTCACGCGCGCGTCGAGACCGAAACCGAGGGTGAATTGCGTCCCCGACGCGTCGCCGAAGAGTAATCTCAGCACCGGCTGTGCATAGGGGACCAGTGAAATATCGGACCCCTCGATCAGCACGCGCCGGCCCATCGAAAAACCGATCGGGACGTAGCCGAAGGTGAAGCCGTTGCCGCTTTCCATTCCGAGCCCCGCGGTAAATGATCCGTCAAGCGGGAACGACTCGGAGTGGGTCACCAGCCGGGCGCGCAGGTCGGTTCCGAGGAGGAGATCGGTGCGTGAATCGGGGCCGGGACCGTTGTGAAAGCCGCCGCGGAAGCCAAGATCGACGGAATTGGTGAAACCTTCGCGGTAGGAACCTTCGAGGTCAAATCCGGCGCTCGGCTCCGACAGCGAGATGCCGATTTCGCTGTGGGCAAAGGCGCGGTACGGCGCCTGGAAGACCGGCGTACCAGTCGACTGCGCAGCACAGATGGCGAGCGGAAGTGCCACCATCAGTGCCGCACCATACAGACTATTACGGAGCATCAGCTCTCTCCTTGAACTCGTTCTGCGAGAATGCGGACGCTGTTCTTGACGACCTGCAGAAAGCCGCCTTGCACACGAAAACGACGCGTCATTCCGCCGGCCTTCACGGTAAGGAGACCGGAGCCGAGCACGGTCATCAGCGGCGCGTGGTTGGCGAGGATACCGAGCTCGCCGTCGAACGCCGGAGCGATCACGGAATCGGCGTCGCCGTCGAAGACCGCCGCTTCCGGCGAGATCACGGTGACGTGCATCAAGACTTGAGCTCCTGCGCCTTCTTGATCACGTCCTCGATGCCGCCCTGCATGTAGAACGCCTGCTCCGGCAGCGAATCGAACTCACCCGAGAGGACCCGTTCGAACGACGTGATCGTGTCCTCGAGCTTGACGTACTTGCCGGGGAAGCCGGTGAACTGCTCGGCCACGTGGAACGGCTGCGAGAGGAACTTCTGCAACCGCCGCGCCCGGCCTACAATCAGCTTGTCGTCTTCCGAGAGCTCGTCCATGCCGAGAATCGCGATGATGTCCTGGAGCGCCTTGTAACGCTGCAGCGTGCGCTGCAGGCCGATCGCGACGTTGTAGTGCCGCTCGCCGATGAACTGCGGCGCCAGGATGCGCGACGTGGAGTCGAGCGGATCGACCGCGGGGTAGATCCCGAGCTCGGAGATCGCGCGCGACAGCACGACCGTCGCATCGAGGTGCGCGAACGCCGTCGCCGGCGCCGGATCGGTGAGATCGTCGGCGGGGACGTAGATCGCCTGCACCGACGTGATCGACCCGTTGCGTGTCGAGGTGATCCGCTCCTGCAGGTCGCCCATCTCCGTCGCCAGCGTCGGCTGGTAACCCGCCGCGCTCGGCATCCGCCCGAGGAGCGCCGACACTTCGGCGCCGGCCTGCGTGAAGCGGAAGATGTTGTCGATGAAAAGGAGGACGTCCTGGCCTTCGACGTCGCGGAAGTATTCCGCCACGGTCAACCCCGAGAGGCCGACGCGAAGGCGCGCACCCGGCGGCTCGTTCATCTGGCCGTAGATCAGGGCGCAGCTGCCGAGGACCCCTGATTCCTTCATTTCGAGATAGAGATCGTTCCCTTCACGAGTCCGCTCACCGACGCCGCAGAAGACCGACTTGCCGCCGTGGCCCTTCTGCACGTTGTGGATCAGCTCCATGATGACGACCGTCTTGCCGACGCCGGCGCCGCCGAAGAGGCCGATCTTGCCGCCCTTCACGAACGGGGCGATCAGGTCGACGACCTTGATCCCGGTCTCGAGGATCTCGGTCTTCGGCTCGAGCGCCGTGAACTGCGGCGACGGCCGGTGAATCGGCCAGCGCGGCACGTCGCTCCCGATCGGAGCGCCGCCATCGACCGGTTCGCCAAGGACATTGAGGATCCGGCCGAGAGCCGCTTCGCCGACCGGCACCGAGACCGGGGCGCCGGTGTCGATCGCCTCCATCCCGCGGGTCACGCCGTCGGTCGAGCTCATCGCCACCGCGCGCACCTGGTTCTGCCCGATGTGCTGCTGCACTTCGGCGGTGAGATGGACCGGCACCGGCCCCCTGGTGTCGTTCACCGTGAGCGCGTTGTACAGCTCGGGGAGGTGCTCCGGCGGAAACTCGACGTCGAGCACCGGGCCGATGATCTGGACGATCGTCCCGACAGTCTTCTCAGTGGATACGGCGGTTGCGGTCATCGTGTCGTCATTCCCTGTTCGTAAATGTTCATCGTTCACCAACCTGTCATCCCGAGCCGCAGGCGAGGGATCGCATCGTTGCGGGCCGATCACTCCAGCGCTGCCGCGCCCCCAACCAGCTCGGCGATCTCCTGCGTGATCTGCGCCTGACGCTGCCGGTTGTACGTCCGTTTCAGCGCCTCAAGCAGATCGCCTGCGTTGTCCGTCGCGTTCTTCATCGCCGTGCGCCGCGCCGCCTGCTCCGCCGCCACCGTCTCGACCAGCCCGCGATAGAGCATGTTCCGCACATAGAGCGGCAGCAGCTCGCGAAGCAGCGTTCCCGGGTCGGGCGCGAGGATGTAATCGGGACGCATCCCCTTCGCCGTCGTCTCCGGCCGCTCGACCGGCAGCACGCGCACCGTCGCCGGTGGCGCATTCAGCACCGACATGAACCGCGACTGCACCAGCTCGACCACACCGACGCGACCTTCGGCGAAATCGGTCAGCACCCCATCCATCACCGATGCCGCGTGCTCTGCCGTCGGCCGATCGCCGATGTCGACGCGTTCGGCCAGGAATTGCCGTCCGATGTACTTGAAGAAGGAGATCCCCTTCTTGCCGATCCCCACCAGCTCGACGGTGTACCCCTCGGCGCTCAACGCGTCGATCCGCCGGCGCGCTTCCTTGATCAGGTTGGAATTGAAGCCGCCGGCGAGGCCGCGGTTCGACGTGATCAGGATCACCACCGCGCGCGACGGTCCGCCCTGCGACGGCTTCGGCGGGGTGCGCAGCAGCGCGAACTGCGACGCAAGATCGGGGGTGGCGAGATCGGCAATCACTTCACGCAGCGCGTCGGCGAACGGGCGCGCCGCGGTGACGCGGTCCTGGGCCCGCTTCAACTTCGACGTCGCCACCAGTTCCATCGTGCGCGTGATCTTGCGCGTGTTGTTGATCGACCGGATCCGGCCCTTCAATGCGCGATTGGTCGCCATCTCAGGCCGGCTTGAACATCGGCTTGAAGGCGCCGATGGCGTCGTTGATCTCGCCCTTCACGGCGTCATCGAGGGTCTTCTTCTCCCGGATCGCCGCCAGCACCTGCGGCCGCGACGAGCGGAGCCACGCGATGAAATCCGACTCCCACTGGCGGACGTTGCGCGTGTCGACATCGTCGAGAAAACCGTTGGTCACGGCATAGATCGCGACGATCTGCTCGTCGACCGGGACCGGCTGGTACTGCGGCTGCTTGAGGACTTCGACCATGCGCGCGCCGCGCGCCAGTTGCCGCTGCGTCGCCGCGTCGAGGTCGGAGCCGAACTGCGCGAACGCTTCGAGTTCGCGGTATTGCGCCAGCGAGAGCCGCAGCGGACCGGCGACCTGCTTCATCGCCTTGATCTGCGCGTTGCCGCCCACGCGGGAGACCGAGATGCCGACGTCGACCGCGGGGCGGACGTTGGCGTAGAAGAGATCGGTCTGCAGGAAGATCTGGCCGTCGGTGATCGAGATCACGTTGGTCGGGATGTACGCCGAGACGTCACCGGCCTGCGTCTCGATGATCGGCAGCGCCGTGAGCGAACCGCCCGGCACCTTGATGCGCGGATCGAGTTCGGTCGTCCTGGGATCGGTCGAGATCTTCGCCGCGCGCTCAAGCAGGCGCGAGTGGAGATAGAAGACGTCGCCGGGATACGCTTCGCGCCCAGGCGGGCGGCGGAGAATCAACGACATCTGGCGGTACGCTGCGGCCTGCTTCGACAGGTCGTCGTACACGCAGAGCGTTGCCTTCCCCTGCTCGTACATGAAGTACTCGGCGATCGCGGCACCGGCATACGGCGCGATGAACTGCAGCGGCGCCGGATCAGATGCGGAGGCCACGACCACGACCGTGTAATCCATCGCGCCGGCCGACTTGAGCTTCTCCACCACCGTCGCCACGGTCGAGCGCTTCTGCCCGATCGCGACGTAGACGCAGATGACGCCGGTTCCCTTCTGATTGATGATCGTGTCGATCGCGATCGCCGTCTTGCCGGTGCCGCGGTCGCCGATGATCAGCTCGCGCTGTCCGCGGCCGATCGGAATCATCGAGTCGATCGCCTTGATCCCGGTCTGCAGCGGCTCGGTGACCGGCTGGCGAACGATGATCCCAGGCGCGAGGAACTCGACCGGGCGCGGCGTCGCTGCTTCAACCGGACCCATCCCGTCGATCGGTTCGCCGAGCGCATCGACGACGCGGCCGAGAATATTCGGCCCCGACTTCACCTCGAGGAGGCGGCCGGTGCAGCGCACCTCGTCGCCTTCCTTGAGCTTGAGGTAGTCGCCCATGATCGCGGCGCCAACCGAATCCTGCTCCAGGTTGAGCACCAGTCCCGCGATCCGGTCGCCGGTTTCGCGCACCGTGAACTCGAGCATCTCACCGGCGATGGCGCTTCGCAGCCCGTAGATCAGGGCAACGCCGTCCTTCACTTCGAGGACGGTACCGACGTCGTTGACGTCCATCGAGCCGAGATCAGCGGCCTCGATTTCCTTGAGCAGAATCTCTTTCAATTCGCCGGGGCGCAGCATCGAATCCGTGGCCATGACACTCAACGGCTGAAGGTTCAGGAACGGGATCGTGAATAGCTTGTGAAAATAGTCACAAGGGCCGGTTTGGAACAAGCGCAAAAGAATAGTCTGGCGCCCCGTTTTGGGCACCGATTCCGGCGTCTTCCGATCACTTCCAGCGGCTGCTGATTCCGGTGCCGAGACGCTCGGCGATCCGGGACGCATCGAGGGTCGCGACCCGGCGGGCGGGAACGCCAAAAGTCCGCCGCGCGGTCTGCTGCAGCAGCGAGACCGACGAGAATCGAAGCAGCCGCGCTGCGTCCTCGACGCGATAGCCGGGATTCCCCAGCAGCTGTCCCGCCGCCACCAGCCGCACCGCGTCGATCGCCCGCTTGAGCGAGGGGGCGCCGCCGGCCCCGAATCGCCGCGACAATGTCTCCCGCCGCACGCCGAGGAGCCGGGCCAGCGCGTCGGTGTCGAGTCCCGCGGGCGCGTGGGAGATGATCAGCGACCAGGCGTCGCGCTGCATCGAGTCAGTGAGATCGAGGTCGTTCGAGAGCGGGAGAAGTTCCGAGAGGCGCCGGCCAGTGAGCCCGTGCCGATCGAGGATCCTGCTCAGGACCGGTTCATCAAGTCCCTCGACTGCCAGTGCCGCGACCCGTTCGCGATGGAGGCGGCGGAGGAGGTCGGCGTCGTCGGAACGGATCGGGAGATAGGCGATCAGCGGGATCGCGGGAAAATCGCGACGCAGCGCGTCGAGCACCGGGCCACGTGCGGCAGCCGGACCAAGAATGATCGCGTCGAGACAGTGACGATGGAGGAGTGCGGCGAGCTGCGCCGGAGTCCGTGCGGTGAAGAGCGGCCACGCGGTGCGCGGGAGTGCCCGCCGGAGTGCCACGGTCGCAGGCTGCCGTTCGAGCAACGCCGCGACCGCTGGCATCTCAGCTCACGAGCCGCTCGGTTGCACCGGCTCGGGGAGCGGCCGCGCGCGCCCCTGCCCCACTGCGATCATCGTCCGCGCCATCTCGGCCGCACGCCGGAGGACACCGCGCGCGTTGTCGTAGCTCAGCACGTCGAGGGCGCGATCGAGATGCTCCCATCGCACCGCAGTGATCCCCTCGTCGAGCTGCGGAGTGCATTCTCCCTCCAGCGACTCGAAGAGAAAGAAGTGGCAGAATTTGTGGATGTAGCGCCCGCGGAAGCGGAAGTGCCAATCGATGATCCGGATCGGCCCCTGCACGGTGAGCTCCGCGAGCCCGGTCTCTTCGCGGGTTTCGCGCACCGCCGCGATCACCGGCGACTCGCCGTCTTCGAGGTGTCCCTTGGGAAAGCCCCAGTGCTGATAGCTGTCCTTGATCAGCAGGAAGCGCGGCGTCCCATCAGCGTCACGGCGATAGACGATCCCGCCGGCAGAGACTTCGCGCTCGGCCTTTTTCTTCGACATGGAGGCAATCTAACAACGGGAAACGTGAGGGGAACGCAGTACCGTCTACGCCGCGAAACTCTGCAGGGCGCGCCCCACTTCGCCCTCGCGCAGCCGCTTGAGCGCGCGGTCACGGAGCTGGCGCACTCGCTCGCGCGTCACGCCGAGCATGGTGCCGATCTCCTCGAGGGTGTGCTCGCGGCCGCCGTCGAGACCGAAGTAGAGCGATAGCACCTTCGAGTCGCGCGCCGGCAGGGTTTTCAGCGCCTTGGCGATCTCCTCGGCCCGGAAGCGCTGCATCACCTCTTCCTCGGCGTCGACCGGGCCGTCCATCGAGAAGCGGTCGATCAGCGAGCGATCACTTTCGCCGTCGAGCGGCGCGTCGAAGCGGACCTCGGCGGTGTTGAGTGCGGCGAGCGACAGCACCACTTCGACAGTGAGGCCGGTGGAGCGAGCGAGTTCTTCCGGCGTCGGTTCGCGGCGGAGTTCCTGGCGCAGGAGTTCCGCGGTGCGGACGATGCGCGAGAGATCGGCGGTGCGATTGAGCGGGACGCGAACGGTGCGGCCGTGCCGGGCGAGCGAGGCGAGGATCGACTGGCGGATCCACCAGACGGCGTAGGAGATGAACTTGACCCCCTGGTCGGGGTCGAACTTCTTCGCCGCGGTCATCAGGCCGACGTTCCCTTCACCGATCAGGTCGGTGAGCGCCATCCCGCGGTTCTGGTACTTCTTGGCGACCGAGATCACGAAGCGGAGGTTGCGCTTCACCAGCTCCTGCATCGCGTCTTCGTCGCCCATCCGGACCCGCTTGGCGACGGCGATCTCCTGCGGGAGGGTGAGCAGCGGAGTGCGCGACACCTCGTAGAGATATTGGTCGAGGATGTCGCCGTCGGCGTCAAAGACGCCCAGGGACCGGGATGTATCGTGCTTGCGAGGCTTTCGTGGAGGCGGCGATTCGGCGGCGAGGATCTCAGCGAGACTGAGACCATCGGCGAGCCGGCGAACCGTCGCGGAGAGGAGCGGCGGCCTTGGCGCACCACGAGCGAGAGCGGTCGAGCTTTTCATCGATGCGTGCCCTACGATAGGCGTGCGACGCAAACCACGAAAGATCTACCGATTTTCCTTGACACCATCTGACGCGACAGATAGGTTGACCGCCCGCTGGACCGGGCCGATTTGTATGCGGTGCAGCAAAGGTAACGGGGGCGTAGCTCAGTTGGGAGAGCGCGTGAATGGCATTCACGAGGTCAGGGGTTCGATCCCCCTCGCCTCCACTTGTCCCGAGCGCAGCGAGGGATCGGCTGGAGTGGCAAAAAGAGGGTCGGGACGATAGTTTCGGCACCTCGATGCGGGAATAGCTCAGTTGGTAGAGCACAACCTTGCCAAGGTTGGGGTCGCGGGTTCGAGTCCCGTTTCCCGCTCTCGTGCAGGATGATTGAATCGTCGCGGGGTGGAGCAGTCTGGTAGCTCGCCGGGCTCATAACCCGGAGGTCGTGGGTTCAAATCCCACCCCCGCCATGGCAGGACACGGGCAGCCGGCCTTCGGGGCCCGTTGCCCGTCTTGTTTGATGGGGCGGTTAGCTCAGTTGGTTAGAGCGCTACGTTGACATCGTAGAGGTCACAAGTTCGAGTCTTGTACCGCCCATCCTGAGCGCGGCAGCGGCATCGCCGCTGCGGAGTCGAAGGATCGCTCACGAGCAGTTCGCGGGTCCATAGCTCAACTGGATAGAGCATCTGACTACGGATCAGAAGGTTGGGGGTTCGACTCCCTCTGGGCCCATTCACGAGGTGCGAAGGTCGCCGACCTTCGCACCTGTTTCTTTTTCGGCGCATTAGAGTCCTGTCCATCCTCAACCCCGGAATCCCCGCTGACGTTCACGTCGCTCAAGCTCCACCCAGCCTTGCAGAAGAGCCTCAAGGAACTCGGATTCACCCGCCCCACGCCGGTGCAGGCGGAGGCGATCCCGCCGGCCGTCGAAGGGCGCGACGTCCTGGCGTGCGCCATGACGGGCAGCGGCAAGACTGCCGCGTTTCTCCTTCCGATTCTCAACCGGCTGATCGACCAGCCGCGCCGCACCACGCGCGCGCTGATCCTCACGCCGACGCGTGAGCTCGCGGCACAGATCCTCGAGGATTGCAACGCGCTGGCGATTCATACGCCGGTGACAGCGGCCGCGATCTATGGTGGCGTCGGAATGGGACCGCAGGAACACGCGTTCCGGAGCGGCGTCGACGTGCTGGTCGCGACACCCGGGCGGCTGCTCGATCATTTCAAGTTCTCGTATGCGCGGCTGACGGGAGTCGAGGTGCTGGTACTCGACGAAGCTGATCGCATGCTCGACATGGGATTCCTCCCCGACATCAAGCGCGTCCTCCGTCACGTGCCGGCCAAGCGTCAGACGCTCTTCTTCTCCGCCACGATGCCACCGCCGATTGCCGCGTTGACGCGCGACATGCTTCGCGATCCGGTGTTGATCCGCTTGCAACGAGAGGCGGCTCCCGCGGTCGGGATCACCCAGGCGGTGTATCCCGTGCCGCAGGATCTCAAGGTCGGTCTGCTCATCGCGCTGCTGCAACGCGGCGAAATCGACGACGCGCTGGTGTTCACCCGCACCAAGCACCGTGCCGACCGGTTGGCCAAGTATCTGAGCGCGGCCGGGATCCCGGTCGACCGGATTCACGGCAATCGCTCGCAGTCGCAGCGCACCGCCGCCCTCCGTGCGTTCAAGAGCGGCCGGGTTCGCGTGCTCGTGGCGACCGATATCGTGGCGCGGGGTATCGACATCACCGAGCTCGGCCATGTCGTCAACTTCGACGTCCCCGCGGTGCCGGAGGATTACATCCACCGGGTGGGCCGGACGGCGCGCGCCGCCGCGACGGGTGATGCATTCACTTTCGTGTCGCCTGCCGAAGAAGAGGATCTGCGGGGGATCGAGCGCGCGCTGGGCAAGAGACTGCCGCGCGTGACGGTGCCGGATTTTGACTACACTGCCCGCGGAGAGGTGCCGCCGCCGGCGCCGAGACCGCAGGCGCGGCGATCAGGTCAAGCGAAACGCCGGCCACCGGAAGGGGCGCACGGAAAGACGCCAGCGGCCAAGCCGGTGGCAGGGCCCGGGGCGGGGGCGGGGGCGGGGGCGCGCCCCGCGCGCGATCCGAATTCGTCGCGCAGCAACCGGCGGCGGCGTTGGCGCGGGAAGCAGGATTGAAGAGGCGTCGGAAAATCGGCTGACGGCGAAAAACATTGCGTCCGCCGGAGATGACATCGCTTCCGGCGCCTTGGACCATCCTTTCCCCGTCGAGAAATCGCTTTCCCGGCCGATGATATCACTTCACCAGAAAATAGATTGCGTCAGTTCGCGATGACATCGCTTCCCGGCGCGAGGACCGTATTTCAGGCGGGATAAACTCTGTTTTACCCGGAAGGAATTCCGCTTCACCCCAGCAAGAAATCACTTTCCGGTGCCATGACGCCGCTTCCGGCGCTCACGACCTCGTTTCCGCGGCCGCGACGTTACATCACCGGATTGGAATCGTCTTTCCCGGTGAAGTATCGAACCCTGGCGCCAATTCACCGAGCTTCAGCAAGCGAATCGCTCTCTTCGGGAAATGATACGCTACTTCGGAAGTCGAGTACGGTTCTTCCGAAGTCGAAGACGAAGCTTCCCAGGAATGAGATCGAGCTTTTGCCGAACGATATCGAGCTTCAGCGGCGGGATACTGCATCGGGATTGGATGGCGCAGTGCTACCAGTGGGGGGACGCGCCGACTATGTTCGCCGACGTGTCTGGCGGGCGGAGTTTGCGAGGAGGGCGTGGTTGGGAGCGGGCGGCGGTATCGATCGCTTCGAGATATGGCCCTTTTCCCGAATTGAAGTGTCGTGTAAGTTGTTCCGCCGCATGAGTTTCGGGGCGTAGCGCAGCCCGGTTAGCGCGCCTGCTTCGGGAGCAGGAGGTCCGGGGTTCAAATCCCCGCGCCCCGATGAGTTTGCAAATGATTGCCCTGCTTCGGTCTACACGACTTTGCGGGGTTTTCGTTTTCGGGGGTTTTCCTGCGTTGGTGTCCGTTCCGGTGTCCGTTGCGAAAAACACGGTGTCCGTTTGCTCAACTTTCCAGCACTCTTCTCGCTGCTTGCGCAGCGCGCATCGCCTCTTCGCTTGGGCGCTGGTAGCACTTCACCACCGTCATCGGGTCCTTCCATCCTCCCAAATCGCAGAGGTCTCGCAGTCCCACATGGCGAAGTTCTGATGCAAAGTTGCGTCTGAACGCATGCCATCCCCTTCCCTTCACCACCGACAACTTCGCGAGCAGCTGCGCCTTCTGCATCCAATCGCGTGCAAGGTCGGTACCAACCTGCCTTGCTGTTGCCTTTACTCCGGGAAGGACGGGAGTATCTCCGATGCCTGGCGCTTGTCGCCGAGCATTTTCGAAGGCACATCGTGCAGTATCTGTCATCGGCGTCACATGTTCGTTGCCGATTTTATCCGCTTCCTCTCGCCACGTAATGCGTCCCGTAGCGAAATCGATGTCCCGCCACTGAAGTGAAAGAATCGCGTTGAGCCGATGCCCCGTCTCATGCGCAAGTACGAGCAAGCAGCCGAACTGCCATGGAAAGGAGTCGGCGGTGGCGAGCAACGCGCGGTACTGTGGTTCGGTGAACACCGGACGATGCGGTGTGCCATCATCGGTGATCTTGAGCGTTGCCAGCGGATTCCGTTCAAGGAACCCTGCGGTCACTCCCCACGTCAGAATCCCCTTAAGGAGCCGGAGATCGTAGGCAATAGTGCGCCGCTTGAGCGGGAAGTGCTTGCCGCGGTCCGCCTTCTTGCGAGGTCTGAGGTCGCCGAGGCGGCGCCTCTCGACTTCGAATCGTGCAACATCTCGCGCGGTGAGTTCGTACGCAAAACGCTGTTTCCCGAGGATGCCCCGGAAGAGCGCGATAGACGCCTTGTCGTGTCCCTGGGTTGATAGTGCTTTGGTTGGCGTAACGGTCCGTTCGTAGTTGTCAAAGAGCGTGTCGAGCGTGACGTCTTCCGGGCGGTCGGGGAGTCGCAACGTTGCCGCGAGTTCATCGGCTTGCTGCTTGGCCCGTGCGCGGTCGGAGTGTCCCAACGATTCGCGAACCTTCCGACCGTCCCGCCTATACTCGGCGAACAACCTTCCGGAGTGGTGTACAAAGATCCGGACCCTGTTCGCTCCCTTCTCGCCGCTGATGTATTTCCAGCGGGCCTGCGTGGTAGCGCGTGGCATTATTTGCCTCCATCTGGCGTCAGGTGTGACGCCCGCGCTGTCTGCCGAGCAGGTCGAACATGCAGGGGGCGGCCGGGAAGCCGCAACGGCTTCCGGGGTAGGTCGGCTGCCCGGACCTTGGGAGCATTCTTCCGCCCCCGGTTGACCAGCCGACCCGTCCGCAGCATTCGCCCGATGGAATCGGGGCTGTAGCCGCTCCGGAGGGCCGCCTGGGTGAGGTTCAGGAGCTCGGTCCCCTCATCCCGGGCGACCGAGTCTAGGTCGGCCAACAGCTCGTCTAGAATAGGGCCGACCGGGGCGCTGAAGCCGCGCCGGGACCACTCGTCCCGAAGCCCGACCCACTTGGCGTTGAAGTCGTGACGCGTCACCGCTCGGCCTATTCGTCCCATTCGCGGAGAATGTCATCGACAATTGCGACGGCATCGTCTCGCGTCGACTCCGGATCGATTTCGTTTCGAAGCGCGTCCTTCACCTCTCGCGCAACGTCTCGGCGATCCCATTCGTCCCAGAGTTGGGTCTCGCGTTCCGCGTGTGAGAGCCCGTACTGAATCACTTCCTTGCGGCGCTGGCGGTTCTTCGCTTCTTCGCGTTCGTCGGCCGCATGCCGGGCAGTCCGTTCCCGCTCGTCGCACCACGGTTGCAGGATCTTGTCGACGCGTACCTTGATGTATTGGTACGCATGCGCTGACGCCGAACGCGGGAATTGCGTCGCGGTAACGTAGGAGGCGAGATCGCGCGTCACCTCGGCGCGGTGCTCCACAGGCGCGCCAGCAAGAGCCGCCACCATATCCCCGTACTGCCTCAGCCCGGACAATCGTCGCTCGTCGTCAGCTTGGGCGCGTACCTGTTCGTCTCGCTCTCGCGAGGCGCGCTCTGCGGCCCGCGCTTGGGCATCGCGCCGTTCAGCTACCTCTCGCACGCGCCGATCGATCTCGTCGCGCTGAATCGCGATCTTGCGGACTTGAAGGTCCGCCCGCGCCTGATGGACGGAATCTTCCCACGGTTTGGATGGGGCCGACGACGGGCTGAGCGGTTCGTCTTCGGTGACGTAGTCAAACTCTGGCATCTCGTCGCTATCCGGCGGATCATCGCTCTGCCCGTTCGCCCGTGAACTCTCGTGAGCTCGTTCTGACCGAAGCTCCTCGATCTCACGTTCGTCGTACCGGCGCTCGCCGCCCGGTGTCCGTACCGGGTGGACGAGGCCCCGCGCCTCCCACCGCCGGAGCGTCGCCTGCGCTACGCCCAGTCTGATCGCAGCTTCGTTGATTCGCAGCATCGCGCCTTCCTTGGCCCAGCTAACTGTGTCCAGACATGTCTAACGGCCGGGTCCCGTCGGCAGACTTGTCTATGCATACCTTGACCACAAAAGAGAATTGGCATTTATTCACTATATGGCAATACCCACTCATTCTGATCTGAGCGGCAAGGTCAACGCACTGATCGAGCGATTCTTCGGAGGTAATCGGAGCGCCGCCGCGAGGACCTGGCGGGTGCCGCAGCCGACGGTGCAGCGCCTTGCGGTGGGCGACACCGAGACGGTTCGGGCGTCGACACTCATGAAGATCGCCGCGACACACGAAACCTCCGTTGACTGGCTATTGAACGGGCGGGGACCGGATCCTCTGGCTACTGACCCGCTGCCCTTCGTCGAATACACGGACCTCGAACAGATCGTCGACAGTTTGGGGCTATCTGCGGTGACGCGCCGGTACGTCCTCGACCTGCCGAAAACGATCTCCACCGCCCATTCAATTCTTTGCGACTGGGGAACAGTCGGACCGGACGCCCCGCCCTCACAACCGGACGACGTCGTTCAGGTGGCGCGAGATGCGAAATACAAGGCATCAGCGCTTCAGTATGTGAGTTGGGCCTATTTGTTCGATGGGATGATCAAAGCGTACGGGCGGGAGCGTGTTCGGGAGAAATTGGAGAGCGAAGTTCGAAGAATCAGACTAGGGTTTCATCCAGTTCCGCTGGAACTGATGTGGATGAAAGAGGCGGCTCCAATTCTGGATGCACTCGACGCGCGACTCGCTCTGTACGGTGGCGGGCCCGTGGGGGTGGCGATGTATGACGATCCGCCGATCCTCGCGCTGAACTCGATTCCACCGGAATCGTCGAAGCCAAAGCGAGGACGTCCAGCGAAAGTCCACCGGTCAATGAGGGGCTAATGGATCTTAAGGAGATCACGTGGCAACGGCGGCGCCCCGCATTCGCCATGAATGGCCGCACAGCCCTATTGCTAGTCTCGATCGCAATATTTGGACGGGTGAACGGCATCGACGCGCAAGAAGTTCGGTATGAGGGCTCTGTCACGAATCATGGGTTCGCTTCACAACCAAACCAGAAGGGGCTCATCGGCACGCTCCAATGGAGCGGTAGCGTCGCAGATTCCAATAGCGGGGTGTTGAGAATTGGCGCCCCGCTCAGCGGGTCAGGAGCCGCAGCGTATTGGACGTGGGACGACACCGTCGTGCTCGGGTCGATCAGCCCCACAGGTGATACCATCTTTTGGCTCGGACGGATCCGCGGCGACACGCTGGAAGGCGAATACGCAATTGCGGGAGGCAGCGCCCTGGGTCAGGGCGGTACTTGGCGAATGGCACGTACTGCCGGTCCCCCATTCTCAGAGACACCCGATACAGATCGGATTGACCTTACGACGCTTGTGAGGATGACGGCTCCGTTCCGTAGCTTTGCCGATGATGTAAATTCGATTGGTCAGCCGCCGAGTGCAGTGGACCATTCGGGTGCCTCGGATTCGGCAACCATTCCGGCAGTGACCGATTCACCGAACTCGCAAACCACTCCACCTGAACGCAATCTGAATCGCATCATTCCGATTCTGGTACTCGTTGGAGTCATTGTACTCGCGCTAACATGGTTTTTTCGGCGGGCGGAGCCCATCGCAAAGAGACGCGCCCGGGCCCAGGCGAGACCGGGCAGCGTAACGGTGTCCAGCAAATCAACGGGGACTAGAACTGTGCCAGCCGAAGCCCGCTGGCAAGTCACGGGTGATCTGGACGAACCCGCCAAGAACAGAGTCAGCACCGCGGCGGTTGCGTGGTTAGGTCGCAATGCCTTTCGCACTTTGGGTCTGCCGGGCGATGCCACAATGAGCGCCATTTACGACGCGGATCAGGCGGCAAGGAGATCCGTTCGACTCGGGACCCGGAGGCGAACGGTGTGGGATCTGGACTTCATCAGCGAACCGAATCGCTCTGATGCGACACTTCGCGATGCGGTCGGCCGCCTCGCTAACCCGCTGGATCGTGTGCGCGAAAGGTTGTTCTGGGTGCATCAGTGCCCGGATATCGCACGAGCGTCCGCCCACGCTCTAGACCAACTCGCATCCCTTTCATCCGGTGTGTTTGGACCCCACGACTCTGCATTCTTCACACTGTTGCACGTGTGCGTGCACGATCCGCTCATGTTGGATGAACCTCGGTGGCTTGGAGCCATCGCCGCGTGGACTCGTGCGCTAGAAGGAGACGGCTATTGGGCCGCGGTCGTTGCCCTGGAGGCGACCGGCGGGTTTTCCTCTCCGGCAGCAGAAACGGACATCACGCTTCTCCGTCGGGAAGCGTTCCGGGGGGTCGCCGACGTACTCGCTTCAATCGCCCGTACCGCCATAGCTGTTGAATCATTGCCCCTCGCTAGCCGAGCTCTCCGGATCTTGACCCAGTCGGCATTGCCAGGACGACCAGAGGTTGAGCTGCTCGCCGACATATTGAACCCTCTGCTTCGGGCGCTCGAAACACTTTGCGAAGAGATTGCCACAGACTGTGCCAAGGAGGTCGTCCGTCTCAATGATGCCAGCGTCATTGCCAGCAATGTCGCAGCCTGTTCAGTCGGACTAGCGCGCTTTGACTCCCGAATCCCCAACCGGTTGGATGATATCATCGCTCTGGGCGGCTTGGACAGCGCCGTCGGAAGAGCTGCGCGCGAGGCCGCAGCCATTTGCTTGCGACGACTCGCGACCGACTTCACATGGGGTAACGAGTTCGCTACCGCGGGCGACCTATTGAACCGGGCGACAGAAGTGGCACGTGGATTGGCTATCTCGGCTCAAATCGAGACAGAGCGAACCAAGGTTCAAGCGACGGCCGCGCACTTCTATGCGCCGATAGCGACGATTGATATCAATGGCACTCCGCTGATCGTGCATCGCGACAAGATCACGTTCGGTAATCAGTCGATAGTCCCGCACAATGTTCGCCATATCAAGCTCGGTATCTTCAAGAGGTACACAAATGGGCTGAGGACCAGTCAGTCCTATTGCGTTTGGTTGTCCGACGGATCCAAGACAATGACCATTGAATGCGCGGCCGGTTGGCTCGTGCCCGGTTCCGTAATCGAGACCCGTTGGAAAGCGACCGTCGGCGCAATCTGGACTGCCGTAGTGGCGCGGATGCTCGACCAGTGCATCAATCAGCTGCGGAGCGGCGATGGCTTTGAAATCGGCAACCTACGATTCGACAAACGCGGCGTTCATCGCGTCGGCGAGTATTCACCGGTTCACATGGCTCTTTTGCGGGCGAGACGCCGCGCGTTCGGCGGTGCGAGCGCCGAAGAGCGGCAAAGGTCCGCATTTCATGCAGAATGGAAAGCGGTGTCATTCCGCACCGCCGGCGGCTCGGTCACAGTGTTCAACGCGAAAAAGGTATTGGCGAGATTTGTGCTTCGCGAGACCTGGAATGCGGTGCTAATCGAACCATTGCTATCGCATCTATTCGAAGAGGGGCGGCTGTGGGCCGTAATCCAAGAAAAAAGCACCTGAAATCCGCCAAGGCGCGGAAAACGATTGCACAGCCGCCGAAACTGACGGCTCTCGATGGGGACTCTGGCAACGTCTCGATCTCCTTGGAAGCCCTCGGTGAGCTTGGAGTCGAATGGTGGCGGCTCGATCGGTGGGCGCTCGACGTACCCGACGATCGTTTGGTCGCGAGGCATGTCGCTCGCCGTTTATCGCGAGTGCTACAAGCAATCGGCGTCGAAGTGGTCGATCTCACTGGAAAACCCTATGACGCGGGAATGGCCGTCGAGGTGCTGGAAACGATCAGCGACCCGACTAAGTCGGCAGTCGGCGACGCGGTGGGTGAAACCGTTGCGCCTTTGGTATCGTTGTCGGGCCGAATAATACGCCACGGACAAGTCGTGGTGCACAGGGGGATGAACCAACGATGACAACGCATCTTCAGTATGGCATCGACCTCGGCACCACAAACTCGTGTGTCGCACGAGCTACTGGGCTGGACCTGCGGGTTTATCAAAACAACGACCAGATGAACGTAACGCCCTCCGTCGTTCGCGTTCTTAAGACAGGTCGCGTCATCACGGGTAAGCGCGCGTACAACGCGATCGCGGACGACGCGGCTAACATCGCTCGTGAATTCAAGAGATGGATGGGGCAGAAAGCGGGTAAGGACTTTCCGTCCACCGGACGGTCGATGTCTGCTGAAGAGCTTTCTGCCGAAATAATCAAATCACTTCGGGATGATGTTGCACGCGCCGAGGGCGAGTCACCAACTGCCAGCGTAGTAACAGTCCCGGCTGCGTTCGGAGCCTTGCAATGCGAGGCCACGGCCCGCGCTTGTAACCTGGGTGGGCTAGTTCAGGCACCCCTCCTCCAAGAACCTCTCGCGGCAGCAATCGCCTACGGCATTGCTCCGGGCGCGCGAGATCAACGCTGGCTCGTCTTCGACTTCGGCGGTGGCACCTTGGACGTGGCAGTTGTTTCCACAAAAGACGGCCGTTTGAGCGTACTCGAACATCGAGGGAACAACTTACTGGGTGGGAAAGACATCGACCGCGCGATCGTCGAGCACGTCTTGCTCCCCGCCGTCAAAGCAAGTTTCCGGCTGCCCGATCCGGCCGAAGACCCCGCCCGCTTCGCTCGACTCATGCAACACCTGCTTGTTAGCGCGGAAGAGGCTAAAATCGACCTGTCGTCAACCGAATCTGTCGTCGTGAGTTTGATTGATTTGGGGCTGGATGCCGACGGGCGTGCGATTGAATTGGAGCTTTCCGTTAGCCGGTCGGAATTGGAGCGAACAATGGAGCCGATTCTCGACCGGGCGATTCGACTGGCGGAGGAGGCTTTGACCGGTGCTCGTACTGCTTCCGACGACCTGGATCGAGTCCTACTCGTGGGCGGCCCGACGCAGAGTCCGCACGTGCGCGATACAATCGCTTCGCGGCTGAAAGCTAGAGTCGACCTTTCCGTGGATCCAATGACCGCTGTTGCGAGAGGTGCTGCACTCTATGCGGCGACTATTGAGCGGGAATACCATCCACCGCTGTCCGCTACCAGGGTAACCGCTGAAGCAACTAGACAACGCATAGTTCTTGCCTACGACGCAGTCAGTGCAACACTGTCGCCCATAATTGCTGGAAGACTCGACGGCGGCGCCGGACGGGTAAGTGAACTCCGCCTGGAAACGGATGGTGGGTTCTGGACGAGCGGCTGGCTCTCTCTTCTAGATGGTACATTCGAAACACAACCGATGTTACAAGAAGGAAAGGCATCTCGCATTTTCATCTATGGTCGCGACGCAACGGGCACCCTTGTCGACGTCGAACCGGATGAACTGTCTATTCGTCACGGCCTGGTGGTAGCGTCTCCACCTCTGCCGCACACGCTTAGCGTCGAGGTCATGCGAGCCAACGGCAAAATGGAGCTCGATCCAATCTTCAAGCGTGGCACGTCACTCCCTGCTGAGCGAAGCGTGCGGTATCGGGCTGACAGGTCCGCTAAGCCAGGGCTTGCTGAGACATCCCTAGCAATCAAGCTCTGGGAAGGAGAGGCCTTTAGCAATCCATCAGATAACGATTGGGTCGGCCACGTGACAATTGAGGCGACGGAGATCAGCCGCACGATTCCTGAAGGATCAGAGATCGAGATCACAATTCGCATCGACGCATCCCGAATTATCACCATCGAAGCTTTCGTGCCAATCTTGAATCAGCATTTCGCCGATCGGCTGTTTGTCCCGAAGGAGCAGGAGAAGGACTACGACGAAATCGCGTCGACGATGCCTTCCGAGATTGAGGATTATAGGGCACGACTCACGAACATCAGGTCAGCGATGGATGGGATCGCGGGATCAGGCGACAAGCATTCGGAAGAAGTCGGTCGCGTTCAGGCCGAACTCGAAGACTTGACCGCGCAGTCGAAACAATATTCCGGTCTAGGGAGCGAGGACCCCGACCAAGCGAAGCGCCTCGCGGAAGGAGCGCGCAATGTGCGCGCGCGCCTGTCCAACTTGGAAGGTGCCGTCGGAGGCGTCGGTCGGGCATCCTCCTTGATCGAAGCAGTTCGGGCAACGCGCGAGAGTACACGCGAAGTCGTGGAGCGCTTTGGAGACGCCATCGAAAAGAAGGAATTGATGTTGCTGGAAGGTCAGCTCGGACCTAGGTCAGGAGCAGGGTCCGACGAGCAGTTGGAGAAGCTGCTCAGCGCGCTGAAATCGTTACGGTGGCGTGTTCTGGCTGCGCAGGACTGGTGGTGGCGCGAGTTGTTCGATTCGCTCAAGGCACCGGAAAGGGGATTGGAACGCCATCCGGGAGCGGTAGAACTCTTCTCGGAAGGTGACGCTGCCGTACGCAAAAGCGATGGGACGCGGCTGCGGCACGTGGTGAACGAGCTATGGAAACTGCTGCCGAAGGATCAATTGCAGAAGGATCAGGAGCGCGTCATTCGCTCGGGGCTTCGGAGGTACTAGATGAGCACATCCAAACGCCCGAGCCTCCCGTCCGGCCATCCAGTAGACGGGGGTTCACGAATCGAGAAGCCACTACATGTCGACGGCGTCATAGAGGTCTACAGTCTGGCCGGAGATTCCGCGAGAGTCTTCGTGCATGTTCCAGGCGCCAGTGAAAACCCCTCTGCCGTTGGCGTTCGGCTAGCATCATGGTGGGACGCGTTGGGCAATATGCTCGCTACGGTCACGACGGTCCCCGGCTCGCAGCGAGGTTTTGACGCAGTTGTTGAGGTGACAGGCCGCTGGCTTGGTTCGAGGGGGAGCCAGAATGGGCATCCCATGGCGGAGCCTGAGTTACTGGAACTGCTCAGCGACCTCTCCTCGGTATCCGCAATCTCGATGGCGTGCGGCGGCGAGCCGCTGCTTATGCCGTCGCTGCTCTGGTGGCCGCGGCCCAATGGGGCGCGTGCGCTTCCGATTTACCTTGCCCCGAATCTGCCTGATGAGGCTCGGCTGGTGAGAGAGGCCGGCCGGCTTGTCTACGAGTTGGCATCCGGCATCGCGTTGGCTGACGTGAATGGACCCGCGCCACTCATATCGAAGTGGGTCAGGTCGATCAGCCCGGCGTTTGCCGAACTGCTCCGGCGTTGCCTGTCGGACGGACCCGATCGTATTAGCACATTGGCCGAGCTGGACCACTACTCAGCGAATGGACCGAGCGCCAAGCCTCCTCCAATCGCCGGTCCGGGCCTCGCAGTGAGCGAACGCGCGGGAAAGGGGCTTTCTGCCGTCGCCGGGATGCATGATCTGAAATCGCTACTCGAGAGGGAGGTCGTCGGACCCATCCGCGATCCAGAGCCGTACAGGCGATATGGCTTAGGCACTCCAAACGGAGTGCTCCTCTACGGACCGCCTGGGTGCGGCAAGACATGGATCGCGCGGAAGCTCGCCGAAGAAGTCGGCCACTTCTATGTCGAGATCATTCCGTCCGAGATTGCCAGCCCGTACATCCACGACAGCGTGCTTCGTATCCGTCGGCTATTTGATACAGCAGCCGAAAATGCTCCGGCGATAGTCTTCATCGACGAATTTGAGGCGTTGGCGCCGTCGCGTGCCGATCTTGGCGGTCATCAACAATACAAGAGCGAAGAAGTCAATGAATTCCTCGTGCATTTGAATGCTTGCTCAGACAAACATGTGTTCGTAATTGCGGCCACTAATGAGCCACAGAAAATTGACCCGGCAATTCGGCGCACTGGCAGACTCGACAAAATTATCTACGTCGGCCCGCCTGACCAGGAGGCGCGCATCGAAATGCTGCGCATGCATCTTGCCAAGCGCCCCGTCGCCCCAGACCTCGATTTTGAGGGAATCGCATCGAGACTGGAAGGCTACTCTGCGAGCGACATACGATTCCTTGTCGATGAGGCTGCGCGCGGCGCCCTAGGATCGAAGAGCGATATCACCAATGATATTCTGATCGCGGCCCAAGGCCGAGTCCCCGCCTCGGTAAGGCCCGAGGATGAACTGCGCTTCCGGGATATCATGGGACGGGGTTGACCTATCGACCGCAGACCCGCCTGGCTCCTAGTCCCTCGGTCCAAGGCAGCGCCCTAACAAAGCACCTCCAACGGCCGTATAATCTCCGCTCGCCTCGCATCGCCGGAGCCGTTATGGAATTGCTTGTCGTCTGTGCGTTGATAGGACTCTTGCCTGCTGCGATTGCCAAGAGCAAGGGACACAGCTTCGCGCTCTGGTGGATTTACGGCGCGGCACTCTTCATTATTGCGCTACCGCATGCTCTGATCATGAAGCCTAGCAAGACAGGATTGGAAGCCGAAGCTATCGCGGCAGGCAAGAAGAAGTGCCCATACTGCGCCGAAATGATTCAACAAGAGGCGAAGGTTTGTCGGTATTGCGGAAAAGACGTCGCCTAGTGTCAACACCCCAGAGACGTATCATCGGCGCACTTGCGGTGTTGGCACTCGGAACCTTGTTCTACGCTCTTTGCGGAATTTATACGATTCAACCAATCGGTGCCCTGCCGGAGGGCAAGACGTTGCTCGTGTGGCGGCAATCTGGCTCGCCCTTCTTTGATTCACCTGACGGCACATGCTTACGGCGCACCGGGAGCGTTTCGATTTTATGCCGACTCATAGCACTGAAAGCCGCACCCGTCGACCACATTATCATGCGCTTTGCCTACAGCCGATGGGCGTACATGCAGAGTACCGATGGCGCGACATTCGACCGCTAGGCCGCTCGCACGTCGCCGTGCGCACGCAGATCGATTCGACGCCGCTCCCAATTCGCCGGCGAGTGAGGCGCCGCCCCAAGCGTTCAATTCCAGCGTCGCGCTGAAAGCTGTACCAGATTTGGAGAGAGGAGTCGTGATACCACTCCCTGTTGCATTCGAGATTGTTCTCGCGGGTTTGCTTGCAGCCTGTTAGCCAGGACGAGACTCGCCCCACAGCGCGTCGAGGACCCCCGCACCCAGCCAACGGGCGAGCTCGCCAGTTGGTCGTTGCTTGCCGATAGCCGCACCAACACGCTGCGTCCAGTGTACCCCCTTGGGATCCAGAATCTTGCTAATCTCTGAAATCACGACCTTCACATCGTCCGATACTCTATCCCATGACCGTACCGCCGCTAAGCGGCTAGCCTTATCTCCAAATTGGTTCGCAGCAGCTTCGATCCTCGAGCATCCGGCATCCCAGGTCAGTCCCGGCTCCAACGACGCGAGAACGTCGGTAGTTAGGTAGAGGTTCTCAGCCTCACGACACTCCGTGCGCAAAAACCGCACATGCCTCTGTTGTGGATTGTCTCCCACCGGAAGCGGTTGATCGCCATCGAGGAGAGCGAATCCTGCCGGCATAGCAGCGTCGTCCCTCAGGCTAGCGAACACCCGTTCGAGACTAACCTGGTATTGTCGAATTTTTTGGCCTTCGCACGGAACCACCGCGAATGACGTTATGTGGTGACGTGGCACTTGACTCCAAATCCGGTAGTCATCGTCGCCCTCCACAAGCAATAGCGGAACTCCGAAGAGCGGGCCCATGAGCGCGTGGCCGCCCAAAACGGAAGCAAGCTCCCGAAGAGCTTCTGAGAACGGCACCGCGTGCAACTCGGTCTTCGTGCGATCCATGTAGATCTGTGACGTGTTCTCTTTCCCGAATTGCCCAATCGCCGCCAACAGCGTCGTGCTGTGCGTCGCGACCACAAACTGCAACTCAAAACGATCGCCTACCTGTACTAAGAAATCGGCAAAACGGACCTGAAGATCCGGGTGGATATGTGCATCTGGCTCGTCAACAAGTACGACTCGTGGCACTCCCGCTTGAAGCTCCCAAATCGCCGCAATTGTGAGAATGTCGATTCCAATGCTTAAGAGCTGAGCTTCGCCGCTGCTCAATTGATCCACATTCTTAATCTCTTGACCGTCGCTGGCGCGACTAAGGCGATATGGCGGCACGGCGCTTCGAAGCTTGACGTCGAAGTCAGGCAACAACATGGAAAGAAAGCGCTCAAGCTCATCTGGCGCGGGAGTCCCAACTGCACCTGCTCGCCCTGCTCCCCGCTCCATGAAATACGCTTGCACTCTCGCGAGCGTGTGGCTGCGGTATTCTGGTGTAAAGTTCCTTTGTGACTGCTGACTGCGTTCCTCAGCGCTCAATTGAGGCTTCAGAAAATTCGCGTTGTAGTTGAATTCGCCTGTGCGTTCTGGAACGACATAGTGTGTACCGATTCGGTTGTGGTCCCGCCAAGAACGGAGCAAGAGGCTCTTCCCGCTGCCATTCTTGCCGAAAAGTACCGTCAATGCGGTGAGATCAGCGAGCTGCCATGCCCCGCCGCCGAGAACGGCAGCTCGTGGAACGCTCGATTGCTGGGTGTAGACCTTCATTCCAGCCTCCCCGGCCGAGAAAGCCACAGCTGCCAGATAGACGGGCAACGCATGTCTGTGGCTCGCGTGAACGCAACGGGTTCGCTTATTCGGCCGACGTGGCCTGGTTCGATGCGACTTCGGCCGACTTCGCGTCGTAGTCGTTGATGAACAGCCAAATCAGGTCACCCCGTTGGAGCTTTGCCCGGTTACCCAGCTCAACTCGAATAGCTCTTAGCAACGCCTCAACCTTGTCCATTCCGTCGATTGAGCTAGATGCTTTCCAGTCGTGGTTTCGAACGATTCCCCAGGCTCTGATTACGTCGTTTCCGCCCCACATAAGCGTTTGCTCCGTGAAGCCTTGCATGGCAGCCTGGACTTCTCGATCTGACATCTTTTGATGCGGGTACTTCGACGCCGCCATTGTCCGCATCAACGTGGTAATAAGCTTTTCATAAACCGGTGCCTTTCGCTCGCGAAGATCCTGCTGCAACTTCACGCGTTGCTCCCACGCCTTACCAAGCACCACCGTCGCAGCGGCCACGATTATCGCAGTTGTACCGCCGACAATGGCTTTTCCGACGTCCGAACCGACCTGACTCAACCGACCTATGATTCCAGCCACAAACAGGTAGAGGCCACCGCCGAGGGCGCCGATCATAAGAATTCCGAAGATGACCGATGTGAGCTGACCAAATCTCGCTCGCATTCTCTCCCTCCGTGCTCGTCGAGTACAATGCCTGCCATTCTTGTCGCTTACGTTCATCCACCACAGCGCCAGGTCAGAAAAGTCCGTTAGTTCGCCGTTCGAATCGGCACCGGGCTAGCTCATGAGAAACTGGAGCGCGAGCGCCGAGCCGTCCGTCAAGCCCAAGTCGGCGCGAAAGGCCGTGGCCGAAATCAGCTCCATATGCCGACGGCCGGAACAATCAGGAGAATCGCCGACGAATCGCAGTCCTTCGTCGTCCGATCTCCAACGAAAGTTCCAGGCCAATACTACCTGATCGACTATGACGGGATAGAGTCGTGGATCGAACCCAAACTGGTGCCGGCGCCGTTCGAGGGAGACAAGATCGGCGTAAGCTGCTAACGAGAAAAAGGATTGGGGCCAGGTTGGGTCGACATCCGCGCAAGCGTTCGCTGTACCTCGCGCCAATTGAATCCTCTGATCCCGCGCCCATGCGTCAAGCATGGGTTGTAGGAAGAGTCCCGCGGTTCCGGTGCCTGGACAAAGTCTGCACCGAACATGCGATCCGTTAGGGCGAGTCATCGGTAGTCCAAGATGGGGGGATCGGCGCCGAAGGCACAGATGCATACGTGGCAGCGGCTCAGGGTCAACGCCAAATGGTCCCCTTGCCATCGGTGCGTAGCCCGGCGGACAGAACTGAGAAGCCCGGCGGAGGTCTGTGACCGGCTTGAAGTTTGAAACACGCCTAGCTCTTGCCTGGAAACGAGGCAATTTATCGAAAATTCCCGCGACCGTCGTAAGGATAGTTCGCCGCTCCCCCGAGGTGCCCACGCTCGTTCGAAGGGCGAACAGCGGCAGTGGCCGTGACGGTGCGTTCTTCGTTAGGCTACTACTCCGGCTGGTCGACTGTCAACGCAATCGCGGCGCTGATTGGCGCGCCACGCTCGGAAAACACCCGGCGGACGCCGTCGTCGTTGGGAGAGGTGGTAACGTAGCCTTGGCGGCAGCTGACTAGTTCGTCGACGAAGGTCTCAAGTCGCCATCCCGCCGAGTGTTGTTCCTCGTCAAAGGGCGACCTAAGCAGATAGAGCAGGTCCCCGTAGGAAGGGCTGTATCCCTTCTCACGACTAGCTAGGCTGTCGCGTAGCGCGGCCGCAGGCACCACTCGAACCCCGACGTCGTTTCGGCGGCGGCGGTACGGGCGGGGCGAAAGCGGAAAAGATTGACTCAGAGGTATGCGAGTAGGGTGGTAAAGCATGTAGTGGACCGGAATCTGGTGTGTCCTCTCGTACTCCCGTATTGCGCGGTACTGTTCGTCGTCAATTGTCAGCGCCTTGTATCGCGCGCTTGTCGAAAATGAAAACGTCCGGGCTTCAGTGCTTTTCGCAAATGATAGGTCCGATTGCCAAAGTCGCCCGAAGCCAACCTGATAGTCGATGGGCCGATCTTCCTCGAAATCTTGCTCGATTGGGTACAGGCGCTTGCTTTGCAGCAGCGCAATTTTGCCCTTTCGAACTTTGCCACCGCGGCGCAATAGGAACAGAATGCCGATGTCGGCGATCTCCCAGGAGCCCCAGTGATGCATTCCACCGAGGTAATGGATGTCCATGCGTACGACCCATTGGGACGGAAGAACCGTCGGCGCCGCGACGTTCGAGAAGTGTTCTACCAGCGAAAGGTCAAAGTGGGTTTCGTGAAGCGTGGGAATGTGCGCCATTTTGTGAGCCAAGCGCCAGTTGCACTCGGCGAACGTCGCGCGAAGCCAATCGCGAACGTCCTTAGGGATCGGAACCTCAGACCTAGCCATTGGGAATTAGGCTGGAGTCCTTCACGTAGACGAAAAAGATTCCTTTGATCAACTCATGCCTGCGATAGAAGTCATCCTGACTGAGCATCTTGACTGGTTTCCCGGGTTCAATTTTGGGCAACCCCAATGGCCAAGTGATCTCTTCCCGATCGATTACAGGTTCCGGCAACCACTGCCACGTCCCGTCTGAAAACAAGATGATTGCCTTTCGATTCACCAGTGTGTACATCATGCCTCCTTGAATTTCGCGCCCTAGATTGTAAGTATACCGCGAATCGAGGCGCAGTTCTGTTGGTTACCGAGGCAGATCTGCCGCAGCTATGTCGCCTCAACGGACTTCGAACGCGCCCGCCCCCCCCCCAGACGAATGGACACCGGAACGGACACCACGTTTTGGTGTCCGTTCCGGTGTCCATTGAGGTACGTTTTCGTGTCGAATCGAGAGAAACCATCCCGGCAGACAGGCGGGCTTTCTCAGGAAACTCCGGCATTGCAGCGTGATTGGGCACTTGCGTAGGACGCTTCGGGAGCAGGAGGTCCGGGGTTCAAATCCCCGCGCCCCGATGAATTGGAAGTGATCGCCTCGCTTGGGTCTACATGACTGAGCGAGGTTTTCGCTTGCCCCGTCTTCCGAAGCGCTGACGCGACGTTGCGCCTGATGGCGTGCCATCCCCTTTCCTTGACGCCCGCCCGTTTGTTCTGTATTGTAGAACATATGCAACCCTCCATGGGCGACCTCGAATTCTCCGTCCTGCTCGCGGTGGCCCGCGAAGCCGACGCGGCGTACGGCGCAGCGATACGCAGGGATGTCTCGACCCGGGCACGGCGTGACTACTCCGTCGGAGCGATCTACTCGACCCTGCAGCGCCTCGAGGACAAGAGGCTGCTCACCTCCCGTGAATCAGAGCCCATGCCGGTTCGCGGCGGTCGCGCGCGACGCTACTTCATGCTGACCGTCTCGGGCCGGGGCGCACTGCGGGCGGCCGCGAAGGCTCGCCGGGCACAATTGCGCGACCTGCCGTTCGGATGGCGGCCGGCATGACGCGTACGCCCCCGCCTGACGCCCGACTGTTGCTGTCGACGCTCATAGGCACGCACCCGTATCGCGACAGCATTCTTGGTGATCTGGAAGAGCAATACGCAGAACGTCTCGAATCCACCGGCGAGGCCGCCGCCCGCCAGTGGTATCGCCGTGAGGTAGTCCGCTCGATCATCCCGTTCGTGGCAATGCGAGGTGCGGCCTGCCGGTCAGCGCTTCGCGTCGTCGCGGCGGTGCTCGCGGCGTACGCCGGAACCCTCGGCCTCATTGCGGCCCTGGTTCCACCGCTCGAGCGGATCGCTGCAGTTCGTGGTGCCCCGCCATTTGGTCTCGGCTATCTCGTGTTGCTGACAATCATTGGCGCAATGGCCGGGTACGCCGCCGCGCGCTTTGCCGCCAAGGATGCCAGGCTGGGTGCGCAGATCCTGTTGATTGTCACGCTGGCCATAGGAGCCGGTCACGTCGCAAAGGGTGCGCCATCCGAACGCTGGTTGCGCGCGGTCAAGGTGATCATGCTTGCGACCGCGTTCGCCGCCGGAGCGGCCGCCGCATCGAGGCGACATCGATCATCTTCACTGCCCAGGACAGGATCGATCCGATGAAACTGTCAGCCCGTACGATCGCTATCGCACTCTGCCTTTCCCCAGCGTTCGCGCCCAATGCTCGCGGTCAATACGCCGCGCGGCCGCAACCAGCCGTCGCCGGACTCGTCGCGGCGTTTGCCCAGCATCCCGTGGTGGCAATCGCGGAGGCACACTCGCTGCGCGAAGCGGGCGATCTGTATGTCGCGCTGGTGCGTGACCCGGAGTTTCAGCGAACCGTCAACGATATCGTGGTCGAATTCGCGAGCCGGCAGTCACAGGCGTTGCTCGACCGCTACGTCGTTGCGGGAGATTCCGTGGCCGAGGACACGTTGCGGACGATCTGGCGGAACACCACGAAGGTGGCCGGCTGGGACTCGCCCGTGTACACGCGGTGGCTTACCGCAATTCGCGATGTCAATCGAAAGCTTCCCGCCGGCCACAGGATCCGCGTGCTCGCCGGAGACACGCGCGTGGACTGGCAGGCATTGCACACACCCGCAGACTGGGCCGCACTGGGCGACAACAACGTGTCGTTCGCGGATGTGATCATCAACGACGTCCTGAAGAAGCGGCACAAGGCACTCGTCGTCCTCGGCAGCAATCACCTGATGCACGGCGGCTCGCCGCGTGACGGCACGCCCAATACCACGTCACGCGTCGAGGCGCAGTTTCCCGGGGCGATGTACGTGGCACTCGAGTTTACCGGATGGCCAGGAGGCGACACCACCGGCATGCGCATCGCCAGCGAACGCTGGCCCAACAGGAGTATTGCTGCGGTGGCCGGGACGTGGCTCGCCCCGGTGCTCGTCGGCAGCAACAATTACCGATTCGATGCGCTCGCCGATGGGCTGCTCTATCTCGGCCCCGCAGAGGCGTTTCATCGGGAAGAGATGC
Organism: Gemmatimonadales bacterium; assembly: GCA_036500345.1. Classification (NCBI taxonomy): domain Bacteria; kingdom Pseudomonadati; phylum Gemmatimonadota; class Gemmatimonadia; order Gemmatimonadales; species Gemmatimonadales bacterium. The sequence goes on from DASYCE010000011.1 coordinate 38,062, forward strand.
CGCCGTCATACTACGATCAGGCATACATCACCGAAGTGCCGCGACGTTCGTGGATCGAGTTTGGCGATTCAGCTCGCCTGGCAGGACTGATGCCGGTTGGACAGGTTATCGAACATCAGGTGCCGAGCCGAGTGTTGCCGCGGGACCGGCATGTGTGGGTATATATACCGCCGGGATATCGCATGGCGGACAGCGCCAGCACGTCGCTGCTGATCGCGTTCGATGGAGGCGTCTACACCGGCGACATTCCGCTTCCACGGATCCTCGATTCGCTGATCACCGCGAAAGCGATTCCGTCGACTGTGGCTGTCATGATCGACAATGCTTCGGGTCCGGAACGCATTGCCGACCTCGGCAATCGTGTTCCGTTCGCGACCTTCGTGACCGACGAGCTGGTGCCGTGGATGCGAACTCACTACGGCGTCACCCACGCGCCGGAACGGACGGTTATCACGGGGTCGAGCGCGGGTGGGCTCGCGTCAGCCTACATCGCGTTGCGCCGCCCGGATATTGTCGGCAACGTGGTCTCGCAGAGCGGCGCCTTCTGGCGCGGCATTGACGCGAGCGATGGCCCGCCATTCGAGCTGATTACACATCAAGTAACCGCTGCTCCGCGCGCGAACATCCGGTTCTTCCTGGATGTCGGTTCCACCGAATCGACGGGGGCAATGGGCGGGACGGCGCCATCCATTCTCGATGCGAATCGCCATCTGCGGAGTGCCTTGATTTCGAAAGGATACGCTGTGACATATTTCGAGGTGCCGGGCGGCGCTCACGCGCCGGATTCATGGCGGAAACGGCTTCCCATCGACTTGGCCGCCGCGCTGAGGGTGAGGTGAGGCGCGCTGAGACCCGGACAGCGGCCGCGATCGTCGTGCGTAAATGACGCACAACTGAAGAAGAGGCCACCCCGTCCTCACGAGGAGCAGCCCATGACAACCGCCCCCGAACGGCATGTCCTCCCTGAAGGCGCCGGACTTCGCCTTCAATCCGGCCCGGGCCGCGACCTGATCTTCAAGGTCACTGGCGACGACACCAACGGCGCCTTCGACTACTTCATCGTCGAGGTGGCACCGCATGGCGGGCCACCGCTTCACGTTCATCACCGGCAAGAAGAGACGATTCACGTGCTCACGGGGAAGTTCAAGGTCCGGATCGGCGAATCGACCTATAGTCTCGACGAGGGAGGCTTCGCGTATCTCCCGGCCGGCGTACCCCACGCGTTTCTCAACCTCACCGCCGAACCAGCGGAGATCATCGTGGTGTACACGCCGGGCGGCGGCCACAGATTCTACGAGGATCTCGGTCCGGTGGCGCGGAATCCAGCATCGACTCGCCAGGAAATCGCCGACGTCTTCGAGCGACATGGGATGACACTGCTGGGGGCGCCGCTCACGGCGGACTAGCCGACGTGGCTGCCTCCGTGCGTAGAATATCGACCTCGCTCCCGACATTTCCTCACGAGGAGGAACGCCCCGCCCCGCGAGCACCCCTCGTCATTTCCGCTTCTGAAAACGGATACTTCGATTCCTTGTTGCGAAGGAGGATGATCGGCAAGAGGAACAACACCAGCGCGGCGGCGAACACACCGATGCCCCCAAGGATGAAGTCTTCCGTCGTCGCAAGATTGTTCGTCACCACATACCAGATGTACCAGGCGCCGATCGGCCAGAAGAGGAGGACGTTTGTCGCGAACCCCGGGTTGTAGAGCCTTCTCTGCTTGATGGGAATCACGACGACATGGGCGAGCGTCTGAAACAGGCCGAGACCGATCTGGGCTAGGCCGAGCCAGATCATACCGGGGAAACAGATTGCCAGGATATAGAAGGGGTAGGTCAAAAAGACGTTGCTGATCATGCACTGGTTGGCGTTCAACGGGTATCTGTCTGGATGCGCCTTCTCTCCGAACATGATCGTGTTCGATACCGTAGGAAATCCTCCGGGGTAGGCATATTCCTCGACCTGGTGAGCCAGCATCGCCATGAAGCTCAAGATGAGGATTAGCTGAATGGTGCTGAAGCTGCTCCCCCGGAAGCCCAAGAGAAACGCAAGGGCGACGAAAAGGATTCCTCCGACATGGTACCAGTTGTGGCGGTAGTATTTCATCTGTGGTAGACGTGTTCGCCGCGCTATGCGTGGCGCGGCAGCGTGCGAACCCAGTCGGTGAACGTCAGCGCGCGAATCCCATACCGCTGTTCCGTTCCCGCGATGTCGGCTGAGTAGCCGACCCTCTCGAACCATTCGGTCATGAGTGCCACGTCCTCGCTCTGCTGGCGCACCTGCTCGATCGGGATCTGCTGGTACGTGAGCGCCTTGCCGACGACCGGCGAAAGTGCGGCAGCAGCTTCGGTCATCGTAACGGAGTCGCCAGCGATGTCGACTTCGGCGTTCTCCATCCGGTCAGCATCAGCAAAGGCCTTCGCACCGAATTTGCCGATGTCGTCGACGGCAATCATCTGCAACTTTGTATCAGGTGCCAGCCCCATGGCGAGCTTGTCCCCGGCAAGCGACCACGGCGAGAGGAGGTTCTCCATGAAGAACACCGGGCGGATGATCGCGTATGACGGGAAGCCAAGTCCCTTGACCGTCTGTTCGATACGGAACTTGTTGTCGAAGTGCGGAATGCCGGTGTCCTTCTGGGCCGAGCTGACGGACGCGTACACGAACCGCTGCACGCCCTGGTCGCGGGCGAGTTGCGCGAGGCGCTTCCCCTGGATCTCTTCCTTCTCGACCCCGGCTTCCCACGTATTCTGCACCGAGTAGACTCCCCATGCATCGTCGAGCGCGCGCGCCAGCGAAGCATCATCGTCGAGATCGCCCGCGACGATTTCGACGCCAGCGGCGGCGAGGGCCTTCGCCGCGTCGGATTCGGGTTTACGTGTGAGCGCACGAAGCATGAACCCGCCGCGCTTCACAAGGTGACGGAGCGTCGCGCCGCCCTGATGTCCCGTCGCGCCGGTGATCAAGATCAGTTTGTCAGGCATGTGAACTTCCCATTGAAATTGTTGCACGCCCAGCCTTCAGACGGCGTTTCACCACCCAGCTCCCGAAAGGTAGAACCCTGCGGACCCAACCGGCGTTGCGGAGCCTCCGCCCAGGCGCGATACTCCACTCCTCCCGCCGACTGCGCCGCAGCCGACCGTCCTCGTCCGATGAGCCAACAATGAAATCCGGATTCCATGCCCGCTTCGCCGCACTGATCGCTGCTTCGATCCTCGCGGCCTGTTCCGGCTCCGGGTACGGCACCACCACGCCGCCACCCCCGCCACCGCCCGCTCCACCACCACCGCCACCACCTCCGCCGCCGCCGCCGCCGGTCACGCAGCATCTCTATCTCGGGCAGGACGACGTACCAGGGAAGCTTCTCGTCTACAACTTGCCGCTCAGTGCCAGCAGCACGGCGGTCGACAGCGTGCCGTACAATGCCAACGGCTCCCTCAGCATCAACACGACGACACTCGTGGCAACCCGGATCACGGACCTCAGCGTCTCGTTGTTCCAGCTCCCGCTGACATCGGCGAGCAGTGCGTATGCCACGATCCCGGTGGGACTCGTCGAGTATCCGCTCCTCCTGCCGAGCGGTGCACTCTATCTGAGCGCGCGGGACACGATCCACATCTATACGCCGCCGTTCACCAGCGGTTCGACGCCAGGCAGCCAGCTGGTGACGCCAAACTTCACGGCCGGCATGACCATTGATCCCAACGGCACGGTCTACGCGAGCAATGCAACGCAGATCGACGTCATCAGCGGCGGTATCCTCACGACAACGCTGACAGCCGCCCCAGGAACCGAATTCGATGCAGTCGCCGCGAGCGCAACGCAGCTCTTCGCGTGCGAGGGGACCAACATCGCCAGTCATGTCTACATCTATTCGCTGCCGCTCACCGCAAACGCAACTCCCGCGGTGACGATGAATTCAGGAACCATAGGCATCAGCGGCTGCGCGCTCGATTCGAGCGGCAAGCTCTACCTCACCTGGGGGCCGACGGTCGTTGTCTTTGCTCCGCCGTTCACCAACAGCAGTACTCCCGTCCTCTCCCTCACCGTCAACGGCGGTGCCAGCGGCATTGCGATCGGACCGTAGCCGGCGCTTTCACCACTTTCGTTCAGCGCCAGGTTGCCCGCGTGGTCGAACGGACGGACCAGCAGGCAAGCTGACGAGAAGCTGTCAGCATCCGTCGTTTACGATCCGGATAAAGCCGGATCCGCCTTGCACCGGCATACATGCTGCGTCACGATTGAGTCATGATACGCGGGACTCAGCAGCTTTGTCGTCGCCAATCCGAACCAGCGTTCACCGTCGCTGGAGTACGTCGGCCGAGGTTGCGCGCGGCGTGATTGCCATCATCCTCGCCGCGGGCCGCGGGCCGCGGCAGGCGGCTCGGCGATCTCGGCACCGGGATGCCGAAGTGCCTCCTGCCGATCAACGGGCGATCGTCGCTCGATCTCTACGCCAGCGCCTTCGAGCGCGCCGGGGTGATCGACGAGGTCATCGTGGTGGGCGGCTACCGGATCAATGATGTTCGCAACAGTCTCCCCGCCGGCTTTCGCCTGATCGACAACCCCGACTACGCCACCACAAACAGCCTGGCGTCACTCGCACTGGCACTGCAGTCGATTCCCGCTGACGACGACATCGCGGTCTTCAACGCGGATGTGATCTATCAGCCCGATCTCCTCGGCCGCTTCGTGCGATCGCCGCGACGGACGGCGATGCTGATCGACGAGCTCCGAGATCATGACCCGAACGAGTACCAGGTACGGGTCGTCGATGGCATGATCGCGCGCCTCAGTCCGTTGATCCCGCCCGAAGAGTCGTTCGGCCAGGACGCGCAGGCGTTCAGGATCGCACCAGAGCATTTGCCATTGGTCCGCGACTTCGTGCAGCAGGAGCTCGACGGCGGCGGCCGCACCACGCTTTACAGCGGCTGGGTCCTGACCATGCTTGCCAAGCAGGGCCTGCTCCATCCGGTGTACACCAACGGCCAGATGTGGAGCGAGTTCGATACTGCCCACGATTACCAGCGATGTGTCGAACTCGCGACCGCGGAAGAAGGACGGACGCCGTTCTTCGGATCGTACGGCCTCGACGACACCGCGCCGGTCACCAACGCAGATGAGGATGTCGTGGAGCTGGCGCAGTTGGAACGCCGGTCGTTCGGCTCGCTGGCGCGGCGCACGTGGGATGCGGTTGCACATGGCAAGCTGCCGTGGCGCCTGCAGTGGCTCGCGGAGTTGCCGGCGGCCCTGCGTGCCTCACCGCGACGGGCGCTGCGCTGGATGATGCCACTGGCGACTCGCTCGATGACGAGGGAGAGTTTCCGCCTCCAGGTGCACGGCGCACGGATGATGGCGGACGTGATGGACGCAGCGGCGGAGGTCGGCATCCGGCCGTACCTGATGTGGGGGACACTCCTCGGCTGCATTCGCGAGGGCGGCTTCATTCGCGGCGATCATGACGTCGATCTCGGCGTTGCCGACGGGGAGTTCGAACGAATCCCCGAATTGACTGCCCTGATGCTTGCGCGGGAATACACGCTGCGTGCAGAGACCGACACCAAGGTGTCGTTCATCCATCCGAAGGTCCCACTCTGGATCGACCTCGACCGATTGGTCGAGTCCCGCGATCACTTCTGGATCCCCGATCCGCCAGGACAGAACGCGTTCAGACATGCATACTGGTTTCCACGCCCCTCCTTCGAGACGCTGTCGGTGCGCCGCTTCGAAGGGGTCGATGTATTCGTGCCGGATGGCGCGGAGGAGATCCTGACGGCGATCTACGGAACGTGGTGGATTCCGCAGCAGAAGCGCCACTTCCAGCGCGGCCCGCTCAATCTGATGATGCAGGAACAGCCGGTCGGCTCAGTCGTCGAACGTTAGCGTCACCGCGCTCGCGTCGAACGTTGCCCAGAGCGTCTCGCCGATTCGAGGAATGCCGAATGTCGTCAGGTCACTATTCAGGACTGCGCTGAGCACCGGCTCACCATCGAGTGTCATCAGGGTCTGCCGGCCGCCGTGCGCCGGAACGATTTCGAGCAACTCGCCCTGCACCACGTTGATGCCCCGCCGATCCGCCGGCCGTTCGCGATGCAGCGTGATCACATCGGGGGAAATCGTGAGTGTCACGGCATCGCCGTTCCCTGGCGCCGGCGCCGCACACCAGAGATCTCCCCATGTCGTGGCGACGCGCCGCCACTCGCCATCGCCGCCGGGGGCCGGAGCGCGTTCCACCATCGTGCCACTCAGGAGGTTCACGCCAAGAAACGCCGCGACGTACGGCGACCGCGGCCGCCTCACGAACTCGTCTCGACTGCCGATCTGCGTGATTCGTCCATCTTCGAGCGCCGCGATCCGATCGCCGAGAATGAGTGCTTCCGACGGCGCGTGAGTGGCATAGACCGTCGCGCAAGCGAGCGATTCGAGGATCGCGCGGAGTGCTGTCCTGATCGACCGCCGGGTCGCGAGATCGAGCGCCGACATCGGCTCGTCGAGGAGGAGGAGTTGCGGCCGAAGGACCAGCGCACGCGAGAGTGCCACGCGTTGCTGCTGACCACCCGACAGTTCTCGCGGGCGCGCGCCGGCGAGCTTCGCGATCCCCAGCTGTTCCAGTGATTCTGCCACGCGAGACTCGATCTCGGCCCGATCGGTCCTCATCGCACGCAAACCGAAGGCGACGTTCTCGAACACGGTCAGATGAGGGAAGAGCGCGTAATCCTGCGGCACAAAGCCGATGGCACGCTGCCACGGTGGCATCATGAGATCGCGCGCGGCGTCTGCGTACACCACATCGTCGAGTGCGATCGATCCGTTGTCGGGGACTTCCAGCCCCGCGAGCAGCCGCAGCAGCGTGCTCTTCCCCGATCCGCTCTCACCGACAACGACGAGCGTCGTCCCTGCGTCGACGGAGAACGCGACGTCGAGCCGGAAAGCGCCGAGACGCTTAACGACCGCGACGTCGAGCATCGGAGTCCCTGCCGCCGATCGCCGCGCCCCATGGCGCAAAGCGGAGTGCGGCGAGGATCGCAAAGGAGAAGAGGATCAGGAGGACGGCGAGCGCCACCGCGCTGTCGAGGTCGCTCTGCAGCGCGGAATAGACTGCGAGCGGCATCGTCTGCGTGCGCCCCATCAGGTTGCCGGCGAAGGTGATCGTGGCGCCGAACTCGCCGAGCGCCCGCGCCCACGACATCGCCGCACCCGCGAGGAGCGATGGCAGCGCCAGCGGCAGCAGCACGCGCCGGAAGAGATGCATCGGCGAGGCACGGAGCGTCATCGCGACATCACGATATTTCGGTTCGACTTCGCGCAGCCCCGCGACCACCGCCGAGATGAAGTACGGCGTCGCCACGAAGAGCTGCGCGAGGATCACTGCCAGCGTGGTGAACGGAATCGACAGACCAAGCGCGCTCAGCGCCTTCCCGGCGATCCCGGCCCGCCCGAACGCCAGCAGGAGCCCGACACCGGCCACCGTCGGCGGCAGGACGATCGGCAGTTCGACCAGCACTTCGACCAACCGCTTGCCACGGAAGTGATAGGTGGCGAGAAGATAGGCGACCGGGATTCCGAGCGTTGCGACGGCGATCGTGGCGATCACGCTGGTGAAGAGCGAGAGCTTGAGCGCCTCGATCACGATCGGCTGCTGGATGTAATGCCAGAGCGAAGCTGGTGGCACCCTGAAGAGGAGCGCCACAAGCGGTAGCGCGAGAATGACGAGGAGTGCCGCGATCGCAACCGCGACGACAAATCGCAGCGCGAACGATCGCACCGCGTTGGTCAGTGGCTCGCTCGCACGGGGACGAAGCCGTTCCGCGCCAGCACGTCCTGGCCGCTTGGCGAGAGGACGAGCTGCACGAACGCCTCCGCCGCTTTGCTGGTCGAGCGCCTGAGTACTGCAATCGGATAGTCGGCCAGCGGATTCGCGGGCTCGGGGATTGCGATCCGGGTTACCGCCTTCGCCACGGCGGGAGTGACGTCGGAGAGGTAGACGATCCCCGCATCGGCCTCGCCGAGTTGCACCTTCGCGACCACACCCTTCACGTTGTCTTCATTCGAGACGACGCGGGCGTTGACGTCCTCGGCGTAATTAGCCGGGAAGCCGGGCTGCTTCGCCAATGCGTCGATCGTCGTGCGGGCATAGTGTCCGACAGGCACGGCGGGATCGGCGAGGACCAGCTTGACGCCGGGCTTTGCAAGATCGTGAAGCGTCACGATGTGCGCCGGATTCTCCTTCGGCACGATCACGACGAGGTGATTGTGCACGAAGACCGCAGGCGCGCCCTTCGTCAGGCCGGCGTCGTGCACCACCTTCATCCAGTGATCGTCGGCGGAGGCGAAGACGTCGGCGGGAGCGCCTTGCTGGATCTGCAGCGCAAGCGCCTGTGATCCGGCGAAGTTGAACGCGATCTCGACAGTCGGATCGTGATGCCTCAGCGTATCCGCGATCTCGTTGAACGCTGCCGTGAGCGACGCCGCCGCGAAGACCGTCACCTTCTCGCGTTGCGGCGCCGGTTTGCCGGGTGGAATGATGGCACCCACCATCGTGACCAGCATGAGGCTCTGCATCGTGGCGATCACAACGTCCTCCGGAAGAGCATTACCGATCCGGCAAACATCAGCACGGCGAAACCGAGAAGGAAGAGGATATCGGGCAGAATGACTGTCACGGCCGCTCCCTTGAGCAGCAGCACTCGCAACGCGTGCACGGCGTAGGTGAACGGGTCGATCATCGACACGACGCGGAGCCATCCCGGCAGCGCCTTGACCGGGTAGATCGCGCCGCTCGGAAAGTAGAGCAGCGTGTTGAGCATGCCGAACAGCGCCCGCGGCGCGATCGGGTTGTTCATTCGCGCCACAAGGCACGACGTCATCGCCATGAATGCGAATGACGAGATCGCCACCAGGACGATCAACGCCAGCAGGCGCCCCGGTTCGAGCACTGCCGTGGCGCCCGCGCCGAGACCGCCGGCCACGATGATCAGCACGCCGCCGAGGGTCGCCTTGATCGTCCCGGCGATGTTCTGCCCCATCAGCAGCTCGAGCTTGGTGATCGGCGTGACGAGATACCCCTCGTGCACGCCGCGCTGCTTGTCGTCGAGATACATGATCGCGCCGCCGATCATGACCGACATGAAGAGGCCCAGCGAGATCACGCCGGGGAGCATGTAGCGCGCGTATGGGATGTACGGATACAACTCCACCGGTTCGAGATTCACCGCCGGCGTGAGCCGCGGCTCCGGGCGATCGCGCACCGCTTCCGTCACTGCGCCCTGCGCCAGCCCGTGCAACGTGGAGGAGATGAAGTTGTCGGTGTTGTCGAGGAGGATCCCGACTTCGGGTTTCTGGCCCGAATACACATCGCGGGAGAAGTGTGGCGGAATGACCAGCGCTCCCTGCACCTTGCCGCTGCGCACGTCGTGCACCGCCGATTGTTCGTCGGCGTACTCGACCGGCTCGACCATGTCGCCGTTGGCCTGGAGGACGTAGAACGCCTCGCGCACGCGGCGCCCCGCGGGGCCGCCATCTTCGTCGACCATTGCCACCGAGAGATGCGTGATCCTCCCGGCAAAGGCGTTGCCGAGCACCAGGAGATTGAGGAGCGGCATCAACCCCGTCATCACAAGCACCAGTGGCGAGCGCACGAACTTGCGCAGCTCGCGCTCCATGATCGCGAGGACGCGGCCGAGGTTCACCGCCGACCTCGCGGCCCCGCGCCGGCTTCCGCACCAGCGACGTTGTGCTCACCAAAGGAATGGCCGGCGTAGTGCGCGAAGACGTCGTCGAGGGTCGTGGTGCTCACCGCCAGCGATTGCAGCTGGACCCCGGCATCGCGCGCCATCCCGACCAGTGCCGTCGCCGTGCGCCCCGCTTCTTCGGCCACGATCCGCCAGGTATCACCGCCGAGTGGTTGAACGACGCTGACGCCGGGAAGTGTGTGCAGGCGTGCGTCCCAGTCGGCGGGAACTGCACCGAACCGTGCATCGATCGCGCTTGCCCCGGGTACCGAGAGCTTTAGCGCCCTCGGCGTGTCGAGGACAACGAGGCGCCCACGATCGACAATGGCGATCCGGTCACAGAGCCGGTCGGCTTCGTCCATGTAATGCGTGGTGAGGAGGATCGTCAGCCGCCGCTCCTGCTTGATCAGCGTGAGCAGCTCCCAGACTTCGGCGCGCGACACCGGATCGAGACCGGTTGTCGGCTCGTCGAGAAAGAGAATCGCCGGCGAGTGCACCAGCCCGCGGGCGATCTCGACGCGACGCCGCATCCCGCCCGACAGCGTGCCGACCAGCGATTTGCGACGATCGGCGAGGTGCACCATCTCGAGGAGTTCGGTGATGTTCTGCAGCCGGCGCTCGCGCGGCACGCCGTAGAGCTTGGCGTAGATCGACAGGTTTTCCTCGACCGACAGGTCGACATCGGTCGTAAGCGCCTGCGGGATTACGCCGATTGACAGGCGCGCGCGGTCGGGATCAGCGGTCACATCGTGACCCGCCACCGTCACCCTGCCGCTGGTGATCGGCACCAGCGTCGTCATCATCCGGATCAGCGTGCTCTTTCCGGCGCCATTGGGGCCGAGGAGCCCGAACGTCTCCCCCGCGCCGACGGTGAACGACACGTCGTTGACCGCGGTCAGTGCGTCGTACTGCTTGACCGCGTGCTCGACCACGATCGCCGGAGCAGCGGTCCCGGTCGTCCCGTCGCGATCGGGGCCCGCTGCCACCGGCAGCGGCGGTGCAGCAGTCATGACTTCTTCACCGGGAGGATCACGTTTGCCGACATCCCCGGCACCAGGGTGTGATCGGGATTCGGAATTGCCACGCGGAACGCCACCGCGCGGATGTCGCGCTTCGACGAACTGATGTCGTGCTGCGTCGCGAAATCGGCTTCGACGCTCTTGCTCAGCACCACGCCGCGAAGCTGGCGTCCGCTCGGGAAAGTCACCGTGAGCGAATCGCCGACGGCGACACCGCCTGCATCGGTTTCCGGCGCCGCGACGCGCACCCACAGATGATCGGGATCGATGATCACCGCCACCGGCGAACCGGGGCCAACCAGTTCGCCACGCCGCGCCACGAGCACCTGAACCACGCCGCCAACGGGCGCCGTGAGATCGGTGTAGCCGAGGCGCGTTCCCGCCGCTGCCGAATCCGCCTGGGCGCTGTGCAGCTGTGCGCGGCTCGCCACCACCTTGCTCTCCGCTGCGCGCGAGGCGAGCGCAGCGGCATCGGCTCGGCGCACGTCGGCCTGTGCCCCGCGCAGCGTCTCGCGTGACGCGGCCAGTGTCTGCTCCTGCACCTTCGCCGCGGTGCTCGCCTGCTCGAGGGCCTGCTCCGATACCGCGCCGCCGGCCGCGAGTGCGGCAGTCCGCTTGGCGTCGTTGCGCAGCCGCGTGAGCTCGGCCGTCTCCCGCACCACATCGGCGCTGTCGGCCGCCAGCTTGGCGCGCGCCGCCGCCTGATCTGCCACCGCTTCGCCGGTTGCCTGCTGCGCGGTCGTGGTCGCCTCGGCCAGCGCGGCACGTGCGCCCGCAGCCGTTGCGCCAGCCGACGACGCCATCGCCGCGAGCTCGCTCGGATCGAGCGATGCAATCCTGTCTCCCGCCTTGACCGTGGCACCCTCGTCGATCCAGATCGAATCAATCCGCGCCTGCACCGGCGGGGTCACTACCACCTCGTTGGCGTCGACGATCCCGGCGAGGGTGAGCTGGTTCGCGCCGCGGTGGACCAGCAACCACCACGCCACCACGAGGATCGCGACCACGAGAGTGGCAATACCAACGACGCGGCGACTCATCGGGCCGCCGCGTGCATGCCGTTCGACATCAGTGCATCTCCCCCGCGGCTGCGGGTCCGGAGTGTTTGCGGAGCAGGAAGACCGCCGGCGCCACGACGGCAAAGCAGATCAGGATCAGGATCCAGCAGTCGTTGTACGCCAGCATCGACGCCTGCCGCATCAGCTGCCCGTCGAGAATTCCCACTGCGCGGTGTTGCGCCTCGACCAGCGACCCGCCCTGCTGCAGCATCCCGCCGACCAGGCCGTTGTATCGCTGCTCGAAGATCGGGTTGCCGGGGTAGGTGTTCGCCACCAGATCGGCGCGGTGATACGCCGTGTGCCGCGTGAGATACGCCACCAGCACGGCGATTCCGAATGAGCCGCCGAGCTGCCGCGAGAGATTGATCAGGCCGCTCGCCTGCTGCGCCTGCGCCGGCTCGAGCGCGCCGTACGCCGCGTTGTTGATCGGCGTGAAGAGGAGGCCGAGGGCAAGTCCGCGAATGATCAGCGCCAGTCGCGCATCGGGTTCGCCGGACTGGGTGCTCAGATGTCCCAGCGTCCACATCGCCAGCAGCATCATCCCCATGCCGGCGAGGATCAGGTACCGGGCATCGGCTTTCGGCTTGGCGCCGTTGAGCAGCAGGCCGCAGAAGATCGCCATGATCCCTGTCGCGATCCCGCCGGGAAGCATCGTGAGCCCGGTTTCGGTGGGCGTGAAATTGAGAATCCCCTGGGTGAAGAGCGGGAAGAGGAACGTCCCGCCGTAGAGCCCGAAGCCGAGCACCACAAAGAGGAAGATCGACGCCGACAGGTCGCGATTCTTGAGGACCCGGAACTCGATCACCGGGTGCTTGTTCCTCGCCGACAGTTGCCACCAGACCATCGTGACCAGGGTCACGATCGATACGATCGACAATTCGACGATCAGCGAATCGGCAAACCAGTCCTTGCGATTCCCCTCTTCGAGGACGTACTGCAGCGAACCGACGCCGATGATGAGCAGCGAGATCCCGAGCCAGTCGACCGGCCCCGAACGGCGCTTCATCTCCGGCGGATCATGCAGGAACGTCGTCACCAGGAACGCCGCCATGAAGCCGATCGGGATGTTGATGAAGAAGCACCAGTTCCAGTTGTAATTGTCGGTGATCCAGCCGCCGAGCGTCGGGCCCAGCGTCGGCGCCATGATCACGCCGAGAATGAAGATCGCCTGGACCAGCCCCTGCTCTTCGCGCTTGAAGACCTGTCGCAGCGTCGCCTGCGCCGTGGAGAGGAGTGCCGCGCCACCCGCGCCCTGCACCAGGCGCCAGACGATGATCTCCGACAGGCTCGACGACATCCCGCACATGAACGACGCGCCGACGAAGATGAAGATCGAGACGGTGAGATATCGCTTCCGGCCGAACGTCGCCGTGAAGAACGCCGTCATCGGGAGGACGACAACGTTGGCCAGGATGTACGACGTGGCAACCCACGCGATCTCTTCGCGCGTGGCGCCGAGATTCCCCGCCATGCTCGGCAACGACACGTTGATGATCGTGGTGTCGAGGATCTCCATGATCGCCGCGGTGATCAGGCCGAGGAGGATGAACCACCGGTATTTCTCGACGAACTCGGCGTGGTCCTCCGCGTCGGCGGCGCCCGCCGCTGATTCCGGTTTCGCGGCCGCTACCATGACGGCGCTCCGATCACTTCGACCCTGGCGATGATGTCTCCCTCGAGAATCCTGTCGACCACGTCCAATCCGTTCGTCACCGCACCGAACACCGTGTAGAGGTGATCGAGGCGGGGGTTGTCGGCGAGATTGATGAACCACTGCGCGTCGCCGGTGTCCCGTCCACGAGATGAGATGCCGATCGTACCACGCGCATGCGAACGGCCGGTGAGCTCATCCCGCATGAACAGCGAATCACCGACGTACTCCGACGCGTCGGGACCGCCCCCCTGCACCACGAAATTCGGTTCCACGCGCTGGAAGACGTGGCCGTCGTAGTAGTGCGCACGCGCGAGTTCGACGATCCGCGCCACGGTTGCGGGGGCGTCGGCGGGGTCGAGAAGAACGGTGAACGTGCCCCCGCCACTGGAGTCCGACATTGTCACGCGCAACGTGATCGCCGGCGTGAAATACAACGCGGCGAGCGGCCGGCTGCGCAGCGCCAGAGGCTGTGGATGCGCTTCGACCGCACTCCCCGACCATTTGGTGAGAATCACCGCGGTATTCGTGGCAATCGTCGTATCGAAGTCAGCGAGATATCGGGTGAGCCTCGTGCTGGTGCCGAGCGAGCCCATCTCGCCGATCCGCGTGAGGAGCATCACCCGAGGATCGCGGGCATTCTCCCGGCGCTCGGCGCTGAGCGAGTCGAAGGCGTCGAGGATCGCGGGAAGTGCCGCGGGCGACGTCGAACCGCGCAGCGCGGTCGCTGCTTCGAGGACGACCTGGTTCCCGTGTGAATGGAGCGCTGCGATGAACTCGGGATCGGCTTGATGGTGAACCAGGCGTGAGAGACCGGCGATTGCGGTTGCGCGGACGTTGTTGTCGGGATCCTGCGCCAGCGTTTGAAGGACCACGACATTGCGCGAGGCGGTGGCGGCGTTCGCGGCAAACACACGAGCCGCAGAGGGCGGCGAAGTGGTCGCGAGCGTCGCAACGAACGGCGCCGCGCGAGCGGAGTCAATCTTCGCGAGCGCAACGATCGCGTGCGCCCGGCGCTGCCAGCTGTGGCCCGGAGCCTTGGCCCGATCGGGGTGTTCGACCGTGCCGAGGAGTGCCGCGATCACCATCGCGGTGTCGGCGCAAGGCGAGCCAAGTGCGTCGATCGCGGTGAGCGCGACATGATCGGAATGATCGCGAGTCGCGGCAAGGATCGGAGCGCACGCCGGGCGTTGCGCTCCGGCGCGTGCAGCGGCGACGGCACCGACCCGAACGATCTGGCTCGGATCGGCAAACGCTGCCTGTACCAGTTTGCGCCGAAGATCGGGCGACAATCCCTTTGCACCGACCAGCGCGAGACGGCGAACCTGTTCGTCGTGATCGCGAAAGGCGGCGACGACCGTCGCGGAATCGAGCGCATTGAGATTGCCGAGCGCTTCGACGGCGAGGCGACGCGAAGCGGCCTCGGCAGGCGGAGTTGCAGCTGACTTCAGGTAGACGATCGACGCCGGCGTCGACGCCCGAATAGTCGAGAGTTCGTAAAGCGCGTCGACGAATCCCGGTGCATGGTCTGCCTGCGCGCGCGCGAGGATCGCCGAGATCGCCTCGCGGGACTCCACGGTATCGGCGTACGGCAGCCGGCCGATTGCGGTCGCGATGATGCCGGCCACCTCGTCATTCCGCTCGGTGGCAAGTGCCAGGCGCAGCGCTGACGCCGCGGCGCGAACTGCTGGCTGCAGCGAATCGTTCGGGCGCCGAGTTGCCCGGCTCACCCCCTGGGCGATCGCGTTGGCCGCTTCGCCCCGGATTGCGGGGACGGGATCATGGAGGAGGGGGAGTAGATCGAGGGAGGGATTGTTCGTCGTCGGAGCGACGTGGATCACGAGGTCAGGGCGCTGCAGCCGCCCCAGCGCCCGAATGGCGATGCGGCGCAGCAGCGTGTCGCTCGAACCGAGGTAGGCGATGAGCGGTCCCGCGCCATCGCTTCCCGTGGCGCGGGCGTCTTCGATCTGCAGGATTCGTTGGAGTGCGGCGGAGTCGGCGTGGGGCCGGGACTGCGAAAGGGCCCGGTCCGCCCTCGCGAAGGCGATACAGCCAACAAGCGCGATCGCGAGGGGGAACCGGCGTCTCATCCCTTTAATATGTCACGTCAAAGGCTCCGTTGGTGACGGTGAGCGTCCCGGTGGCCCCGCCGCTTACGGCCGCCGCGACCATCGAAAAGGTCCCCACCACGTGATTGGACGTGAAGGTCGTGAAAGTCACGCTTCCAGAGCCGCCCGGTGCGTAGGTGTCCCATCCACCCCCTGTGCCACTGGCGACAATCCCGGAGGAGCCGGGAGTATTGAGGTAAGTCAGTGAGTAGGTCCCGGGTCCGGTGGCCTGGACGACTGCCATCGAAATCCCGTAGGTCAGGTTGAGCCCTGCCATCGCGAAGATGCCGTTGCTGACGGCGACTGACGGCTTGGCGGCTGCGGCCCAAGCCTGGCCGTTGATCGTGGCGCTCATGCCAAAGTTCCCCTGCGGTCCGCCGCCGCCACCGGGGCCGGTGGTCGAATCGGAGGAGGAGCAGCCAGCGGTAGTGACGAGGGCGGAAAGGGCGAGGGCGGAAAGAACGCGGCGGATCATCGGGATTCTCCAGGCGAGGTGTGGGGACGGGGACTGGTTCGGCGTCGAGGGTTTGGTCCGTTAGCATTGCGCAGGACGCGGGCAGCGCCCGTCATTGGGGTGTGCGCGGCCGGTTGTGGGTTGCTGGCGGGCGCCCGGGTGCCTGGAACTGAAGCGAGGGTGATCATGGAAATCGTGAACGACGAGGAGCGGGGGCGGTTTGTCGTCGACTTCCCCGAGGGGGAGGGGGTGCTGATCTACCGCTTACCGAGGGCGGGTGTGATCGAGCTGTTCCACACCGAGGTCGACCCGTTGCTCCGAGGGCGCGGGGTGGCGGGGATGCTGGCGCAGCATGGATTTGACGTGGCACGGGCGAAGGGGTGGAAGGTGGTGGTGACCTGTCCTTACGTGAAGGCGTGGGCGAAGCGACATCCGGAGGTCGAGGATCTGATTGTGGAGCGGTAGCGATGTCGAGGATCTGCTAGTGGCGCGCCAGCGATTTGGTAGCGGGATGCTTGCTCCGGGAGGCGGGGGGCGATAGAGTTGTCACCCCACCAACGGGTCCGTAGCTCAGCTGGATAGAGCGCTTGCCTCCGGCGCAAGAGGTCGTGGGTTCGAATCCCGCCGGGCCCATGTTCCACCACACCACACTTCGGAATCACCACCGGCATCTCAACGCCGTTCGTCATGCGGACACCGCGCCCTCACGTACCCCGATCCGGGTGACCCCCTTCCGCCTCGCAGCGGCTCGCCTCCACGCTTCCCATCCGTTGGCCACCAGCAATCCCGCCAGGAGGAAATACGCCGCACCGATCAATTCGAAGACGGCGTAGCTCGCCACGCCGGCGATCACACCGAAAACCACCTGGTCACGATGCCGGGGTGACGACGTCGGTGGATCAGTGATCATGAAGAAAGCGAAATACAATGCCGCATGGAGGTCTGGCGTCCGGTAGACCTCCTCAACGCTGGCCGGATTCCCCAAAAACGCCGCCACGGTGAACAGCAGGTAATAGCAGCCGAGAAAGGCGAGGACCGCCGGAATCCGGTCAACCCGCTGCGCGATGAACCCACCTGCCGCCACCAGGATGATCAACGCGACCGGCGTGATCTCCGCCAGCGCACCCCACCAGCTCTGGCCAGTATTGAACAGATAGAACGTGGCAATCAGCGCCAGCGCCGCGGGGTTGAACACATTCGCGGTACGCGCCCGGAACAGGTACTTGCTCACGACGCCGACCGCCGCCGTCACCGCGCCGACGTACCATGGCTCCTGCGGCGTCAGGATCATCGCGACGATCAACCCGGTGATCAACGCTCCGCTGGGAAAGGACCAGCGTCCCTTGCGAATCCGCAGGATCGGTGCGTCGACCAGCATCGCAGCACCGGCCGCCGCAACAAGACCGGGGAGCACACGCATGGCGTTGCTGCCTGTCGCGGCGAGCACTGCCAGCGCGACGAGTTCGATCATCGCCACGCCTTTGGGCGTGCGGATGAATCTCCGAAACGTCACCGCGGCGCGCCGCTATGCTGGCGCATGCTGCTCAAGCGCTGTCATCCCCGCCGTCGCGAACCGTTCCAGCCCCGGCGTGAGCAGCAGCCCCTGGACGCCGTGTCGCTGGAGCAGCGCGAGGCCGTCGTCCGGGCCAAGCACGAACGCTGCCGTGCCGAGCGCGTCGGCCAGCATCGCCGACGGGGCGATGACGGTGACGCTCGCCAGCGCGGCCGCAGTGATACCACTTCGGGGATCGATGATGTGATGCCCTGCGTCCGTGCGCCGCCGATAGTCACCCGAGGTGCACACCGCCGTATTCGACACTCGCAATGTCTCGACGAGGTGATGATCGGTGCGCGGATCCTCGATGCCGATCGCCCATGACTCGCCCTCCACGTTGCGTCCCGCAAGGTAAAGATCACCGCCGGCGTCGATCGCAAAATCCTCGAACCGCGCCAATTTGCGCGCTGCGGTATCGATCGCCAGGCCCTTCGCCACCGCACCCAGGTCGAGGAGGAGCGGCCGCTGAAGCGTGATCTCTCGTGTGACGGGATCGAGGTGAACGTCGCGATACGACACCGGGTCGTCACCATCGAGAAGCGTGCGTACCGTGCGACCACTGCGAGAGTCGACGTTGAAACCACGCGCTTCCAGTTGCCGGCCGATTGTCGGATCGAACGCACCGTTCGTCTCGTCCGCCACGGTCAGCGCGAACTGCACCGCCTCGAAGAGTAACGCGCTGACTCGCACAGGCACGCCGATTCGGGTCGACAGCTGCGAGAGTTCGCTCTTCGGATCGAAGCGGGTACACACCTCTTCGATGGCGTGAAACCACCCAGCCGCACCCTGCACGGCGGCGAGGCGTTCACGCCGGTCGCGTTCGGTTGCACCGTGACCCACGACGTCGATCGTCACCACGGTCCCCATCGCGGCGACGGTATGAACGCAACGGTCGCTCACTTCGCCTTGGCGAGTGCTTCGGAGATGGCGTTGGCAAAGGCGCTGCTGCTCTGCGTAGCGCCCGACACGTAGTCGACGGCAGCGCTCTGCCGCGCCAGTACTTCCGGCGGAAGATCGGAAATCCACGAGCACGAATAGCGCGTCAGGCACTGGGTGATCGATGCGGCGGTGATATGACCATTCTTGATTTCGACCGACGCCTCGATGTCACCGTGTCGCGACGTTCCCCACCCGGTGTAGAGTCCATCCTTGAATTGACCGCGGGGTTTCTCTGCTGCTGCCGTCGAGTCGGTCGACTGCCGCGTGCTTGCCGAGCCCGAGGTATCGGGTGTGACGACAGGCGCGGTCGCCGCCGCGACGACGGCGGCCGACATGGTAGTCGAATCGATAGCCTGCACCGGAGCCGCGGTGGGTGCGGCGGCCGGCACTGGCTTGCCGTTCGCGCGGGGCGTACCGACGGGAGAATGTCGATTCGTGTCGACTTGCACCGTTTTCGACGCGGTGACTTTCACAGGCGCGCTGTCTGCTCCCGCGATCCCCGTGACCGGTTCGGCGACCGACGAATCAAGTGCCACCGCAATGGCATTCAACACGACTGGCCTCACCGGCCCGGATTCCTCGGCAATTCGCTCCGCCGCCGCACGGGTGCGCGCGTAACCCGCGGCATACACCGTGAGTACCGCAGCTGAGCTGAGTACCAGTAGCCGACTCTTGATAGTGTTGGGTCGTTCGTCGGGCGTCATCTTGGGGGCCTGTGGACGGCGTCGCGTGCCACAAAGATAGCCTGGAGTGCCAAGCGCGGCGGGAGCAGGGCTACCGCCTGCGAAGTATCATTAAGGCCATTCTCCGCCCCAGATCGGTCCACCATGACTACTGCGTTGCTACGCAGCACCGCCGGTGATGGCGTTCGCTTTCTCCCGGGAGAAATCGTCGCGGGACGCTACCGCATGGTCGGGATGCTCGGCCGGGGCGGGATGGGCGAGGTCTATCGCGCCGACGACATGAAACTTGGCCAGCCGGTGGCGCTGAAGTTTCTCACGCAGCAGTTCGGCGACGATCCCGCCCGCCTCGAACCGTTCCTCGACGAAGTCCGCCTCTCGCTCCGGGTCACCCATCCCAACGTCTGCCGAGTCTACGATGTCGGCGATGTCGACGGACGGCACTTCCTCTCGATGGAGTATGTCGACGGTGAGGATCTCGCGTCGCTGCTGCGCCGCATCGGCCGCCTCCCCGAAGACAAGGCGGTGCAGCTCGCTCGGCAGATGTGCGCGGGGCTCGCCGCCGCGCACGACGAAGGGATCCTGCATCGCGACCTGAAGCCCGCCAACATCATGATCGACGGTCGCGGACGAGCGAAGCTCACCGACTTCGGACTCGCCGGCGCCAGCGTCGGTATCGCCGGCCGCGATGCGCGCGTAGGAACGCCGGAGTACATGGCCCCCGAACAGCTCGAAGGCGCAGAACTCACCGTGCGCACCGATCTCTATGCGCTCGGCCTCGTGCTCTACGAGCTTTTCACCGGCAAGCCCGCGTTCGAGATCCGCAGCGACTACGAGCTCCTCGCCACACGCGGGTCGTTGCCCAGCAATCCGTCGTCGCATGTATCGGGACTCGATCCGGTGGTCGAGCGCGCCATCCTCCGTTGCCTCGAGCCCGACCCGGCGCGGCGTCCGCAATCGGCTGCACAACTCGCGGCCTCACTCCCCGGCGGCGATCCGCTGGCGATGGCGCTTGCAGCCGGCGAAACGCCGTCACCCGATCTGGTGGCGCGAGCCGGCGGAGAGGGAACGCTGCGGCCACGGATCGCAATCTCGCTCGTGGCGACAGCGCTCGTTGCCCTGGCCGCGATCTGGTACGCCGAGAGTCACGTCATGGGCACTCAGAACATGGTGCCGCTCCCGAAAGCTCCCGAAGAGTTGCGCATTGATGCGCGCGCCGCACTCGCCGCCGCGGGATACACGCTGCGCCTCCCCAACTCTGCATCCGGTTTCCGCTACGACAGCGGGTACTTCGTGCATCAAGAGCAGAACAACCACTCGCTGCAGCGGTGGAAGGGACTCGCCACCGTGACGCCGGCACCGATTTCCTTCTGGTACCGCGAAGCGCCGAGCGCTCTGTCGCCGATCGGCAATCGCGGATATGTCGACAACTTCAATCCGCCGTCGGTCGAGCCAGGGATGACAACGGTCGAGCTCGACCCGTCGGGACATCTGACTGGGCTCGTTGCGGTGCCGGCAACGCTCGCAGAGACGCCGGGTCCGTGGCGCGAACCCGATTGGTCGCCCCTCTTCGCGGCCGCCGGACTGGTGGAGAATGAATGGCAACCGGTCGACCCGATCTGGCCACCAACGAGCAGCGCCGACATCACCCGAGCATGGACCAGGGGGACGATGCGGGTCGAGGCGAGCGCGTTTCGTGGACGGACCACTTCGTTCCGCAGGATTCCGGAATGGGTGCGACCGACCACGGTGACGCCCGCTGACTCGCCGTTCGAGGCGATCGCACTTGTAGCGGGTGGTCTGCTTGTGCTGATGATCATTGGTGGAGGGGTGCTCGCGCGCCGCAATCTCCGGCAAGGGCGCGGTGATCGGCGTGGGGCGTTCCGTCTCGCGGCCGCAATTGCGGTGCTGGGTGTGGCAGTTGACGTGTTGCGCCTGAACACCGCAGCAGCAAGCACATTGCAGGTCTTCATGACCAGCGTCGAGATCACGTTCGCAATCAGTCTCCTGGCATGGATGTTCTACATCGCCGTGGAGCCGTACGTCCGCCGATTCTGGCCGAACACCCTGATTGCATGGAACCGTGTGCTCGATGGCCAGCTGCGCGACCCGATGGTCGGCCGGCACATCCTCCTCGGCGCCCTCGCCGGGATGCTGATCACCCTGCTGGACCTGGGATCGCACCTCTTCGTGCCGGTGCCGGCAAGCGACATGCTCAACCTGCAGACCGCCAACCCGATGCCGTGGGCCTCGGCCCATGCGTATCTGGCCGGCCTCCTGACCATCCCCGAATCGTCGATCTTTTTCTCCATTTTCTTCCTGGTATTTGTCTTCTTTTCACGACTGATCCTGCGCCGACCGTGGATTGGCTACATTGTCGCCGGGATCGTCTGGATCCTCCCCTTAATTGGCTCTCCGGGATGGCACGTTGCGGTGGTCTCCGCGGCTCTGGGCACGATCATCGGACTGCTGGTGCTCATCAGGCTGGGTCTTTTCGCAGCGGTCGTGTCCAGTGTCTTTTCGTCATGGTTTTATGTGTCGCTCACCACCGATGTGCATGCCTGGTTCTTTTCGGAATCGGTGGTAACGATGCTCCTCTGCGGTGCGCTGATTCTCTACGGCGGCTGGATCTCCCTCGGCGAGCAGAAGCTCTTCAAGGAGTCGCTGCTGAGCTAGGACGGCGACACTAGTACACGTTCTCACAGTTGAACATCCAGTGGATGCCAAACTTTACGCCGACTCGGTATTTGTGGGCGGACATGTCGATCAGGTGCGGGAACGGATGACGCACCACATGCTGCCGGCAATTGGCAGGTGGTTTGCGAAGGACTCAGGTCGCTGAGCGGGAATGCGGAGCCGCGCAATCTGCTACGGACGCACCACCAGCAACTTCGCGGAAGTCATGATCGAGGCATCGGTGGGCGCCGCAGGAAATCCGTTCGTCTGCGCGTACTTGAGCGATGCAGGACTCGCCACGATCGTGCCGGCGCCGGTGGCGATGACGGTCTGCCACGAGGCGTACAGATCGAAGATTCGCGACCCGATCAACCCTGAGGCGATCCACCGCGGCAACTGGCGCGTTTGCAGTCGCACCGGCCCCGTCAGCGTGCCCCACGCAAGGCGCGCCGGGTAACGGGTACTGTCCATCCACGCGCGCGGCAGCCATGCCGCCATCACCAGCGTCGTCACCGCGCCGACCCACATCGAATCGACGGCGAAGTTCATCGCAACCGCAGGGGCGCTGCGATCGGGGAGCGGCAGCCGGTGCAACACCGCCGCGATCTCGCGCGGAATGCCGATCGCGGAATCGCTGTTCGAGTACGCGATGGCGAACGATTCGGCAGCCCCACCCAACTGGGCTTGAGCATTCCCTCGCGCTGGCAGAAGAGTGCAGATGGTGAGAGCGAAGTACGATCCGACTGCGATCCCATCGACCAGTCGCATTGCGCGAGCCCGTTGCGGTCTCATGAAGTCACGGAACGGTGATCGGCGCCGAGAGTGACTCGTTCGACGTCCCGTGCGAAAAGACGAAGCTCCAGCCGACCACCACGCGAACCGTCGCCCCCGGCGTCAACGGCTGCCCCGGAATCGAAAAGCTCATCGACTGCGTGGGCGGGAGCATGCCGAGCACGAGCGCACATTGCCCCCAATTCGTGACCGTCTTCCATCCATCCGGGGTGAGTTCCTGGACCGCTCCCTCGCACGCACCGAAGCCGACGTCGGCGGTATCGTGATTCGTCATGGTGAAGTGGACGGTGTAACCGCTGGAGTCGTGATCGACGCCGGCGATTGCCGTGGCGACGCCCGCGCCGGGGGTCCCGGGATTCACGACAGGTTCGGAACTGCACGCGGCGGCTGCCAGCACAATCGCGCCAACGGCGGCAAGACGAATTGAGTGCACGAAAGCTCCGAGGTGCGGTTGGTATTGATAGTACCGCGGCGCGATGTCTGCCGCGAGGGCCATCGGTAATGCGGGATTATTTCGCCACCCGTGCCCCTCATCCGCGATCGCCTCCAACCTCCTTACCTTTCCCCGTCTCACAGTTCTCAGGAGCGCTGTCCGCCCCCGATGTCCACTCCAATGCCAGCCCTCGACTACACGGCAGACGTCGCCCGCGCCACCGACCCGATCCGCGACCGCCTCGCCCACCACTACTCCCCCGACCAGTGGCAACGGCTCGCTCCGTATATCCACGAGATCAATCGCCTCAAGGCGGAGAAGCACGCCGTCGTCCTGGCGCACCACTACATGACGCCCGACATTTACTACGGCGTCGCCGATGTCGTCGGTGATTCGCTCGCACTCGCCCGCGCCGCTCCTTCGCTCGACGCCTCGATCATCATCCAGGCCGGCGTCCGCTTCATGGCCGAGACGTCGAAGATCCTCAATCCCGGCAAGACCGTCCTCCTCCCCGACACGATGGCCGGCTGCTCCCTCGCCGAGTCGATTACCCCGGCCGACGTCGCCGCACTCCGCCGCGCGCACCCCGGCGCTCCGGTCGTCGCCTACGTCAATACCTCCGCCGACATCAAGGCGGTGAGTGATATCTGCTGCACCTCCGGCAACGCCGTCGCGATCGTCGACTCCCTCGGCGCCGACGAGGTGATCATGATCCCCGATCGCTACCTCGCCCAGTATGTCGCGACGCAAACCTCCGTCACCATTCACACCTTCTCCGGCGCCTGCGAAGTCCACGAGCGCTTCACCGCCGCCGATGTCACCCGGTTCCGGCGCGACGGGGCGCACACCGCCGTCCTCGCCCACCCCGAGTGCCCGCCCGACGTCCTCGAAGCAGCCGACTTCACCGGCTCGACCGCGCAGATGATCTCGTGGGTGCAGCGCACTCGGCCGGAACAGGTGGTGATGATCACCGAATGTTCGATGAGCGACAACGTCGCCGCCGCCAACCCGGGCATCGAATTTCTCGGCGGCTGCCGCATCTGCCCCCACATGAAGCGCATCTCGCTTCCCAAGATCCTCCACTCGCTCCGCACCATGACCACACCGATCGAGATCGACCACGCCGTTGCCACCCGTGCGCGGAACGCGGTGGAGCAGATGCTCGAGCGGTCGCCACGATGATCGATCCGGCCGGTCCAGGCAAGCTCGGTCTCGACAAGCTCGACCTGACCTCGATCGAGCCGCTCCTCCGCCGCGCCCTCGAAGAAGACCTCGGCACCTGGGGTGACATCACCACCGACAGCGTCATCCCGCCAGAGACCCGCGCCCACGCAGTGATGCGGTCGCGCGCGCGGGGAGTCCTCTCAGGTGGCGAAGCAGCGGCGGCGATCTTCCGCCTTCTCGATCCCGACACCACGATCGACGTCCATCTCGCCGACGGCTCTCCGCTAGAACGCGGCTCCGGGATCCTCACCATCGATGGCGACGCCTGGGGAGTTCTCGGCGCCGAACGGACTGCGCTCAATTGCGTGAGCCACCTGTCGGGGATCGCGACGGCAACGCGGCAGATGGTTGACATCGTCGCCGGGACACACGCCCGCGTTTCGTGCACCCGCAAGACGAATCTCGGCCTTCGCGTCCTCGAGAAGTACGCGGTGCGCTGCGGCGGTGGCGTCAATCATCGCAGCGGACTCTACGATGCGATCCTCGTCAAGGACAATCACATCGCGATCGCCGGCGGAATCCGCATCGCCGCGACACGCGCGCTGGCAGAACGGCGCACCGACATGCAAGTCGAGATCGAGGTCGATTCGGTGCAGCAGCTGCAGGAGATCATCGACCTTCCGATCGACGCAGTACTCCTCGACAACATGCCGCCCGATCTCCTTCGCCACTGCGTCGAACTCGTCGACGGACAATTCACCACCGAGGCGTCTGGTGGCGTGACCACCGCGACGATCCGCGCGATTGCCGAAACCGGCGTCGACGTGATCTCGATCGGATGGCTGACCCACAGCGCGCCGGCGCTCGATATCGGACTCGATATCAGCACCTGAGCGTATCTTTCCCCGGCACCAGCGACGGGACAGCCACTATTCGAATCTCCATTGCCGCAATCTGCTGTGTGATCGTGACACCGATCGGGGCGCTGCGTGCCCAGGCAACGGCCGACGCCGGAGTGCAGATCACCGCGGCAATGGCTGCGTCCAGGATTCAAACTGGCGACCACGCGGGATCGAAGGGGCTCTTCAATGGCAGAATCGGATTCCGCGTTGCCCGTTCGCTCTACATTGGCGTGAGCGCCGGCTCGTGGGTGACCGCTGTCAGGCTCGGCCGGTGCACCCCTGGATGTGGCGAGATCTTCTCCGGGATCGCCAGCGCGGTTGCCGCGTCTTCATATGCACAGTGGTACCCGTTTCGCGACGCGCGCGCTTTCGTGCGCGGCGGAATCGGATTCGCACACGCCACGACCTATACACCCGTTCAAGCCTTCACCGACCCCATGCCACTTGCGGAGGAGAATCACATCCGCCCGTCCATTACCAGCGGAATGGGCGTCGACCTCCCCGTGTACCATCGTCTGGCAGTTACCCTCTCGGTGGACTACACCCGAATACTTGGCGCACTACCGTCCGCGGAAGTGCGCAGTCTGGTGATGGCTGGTTTCGGATTGACGCTGCACTGAATGCCAATCTCGTCAGTGTTCAAACAACGCCAGCGCAGTTCGGCGGCGAATCGATCGGCCGTGATGGCGATCGCTGGCATGGTCGCGGCCTTCGCCGCCCCGCTGACCGGTCAGAGAATCGCCACCGACCCCCGCGTGCAAGGGACCCTTTCAGTCAACATCGTCTGGAATGCCGTCAATGACGGCGTGGGCGCGCGGGCTCCGGGACCGAAACTCGGCGAACAACGATTTGGCGGGCGCATCTCAGTGCGTGTGGCAGACGGCCTCTACGTCGGCATGAGCGAAGCATCCTGGCAATTCAATTTCGCCCCTCAGCGCCCCGGCAATCCCATTGACGCCGTTAGTACCGGGGTTAACATCTCGCCGTACCTGCAGCTCTATCCATTCCGGAATGCCAGGATCTTCGGGCGCGCGGGGCCCGGGTTGGCAGAGACGTGGGCATTCGATGGCGCGGGATCGACGGTTCGAGCCTTCGAGGCGGATCGCCTGACGCTGTCAGGCGGGATCGGAGCCGACCTGTTGCTGCGCCCGGGCCTCGCGCTGACAATCTCTGCCGATTACGTCCGCCTTGTCGGAACGATGAACCTCGCCGAAGCAAGATCGGCGTTGATTGCCGGGGTCGGAATCACGGTGCGCTGATCAGTCCTGTGCGATCCTTGTTCAGCTTCACTACGCATTGCATCCAGGAAACCTCGACATGCCAAAGACTCATTCATTGCGATCGGCAGTGGTCATGCTGGCGCTGGCGACTGCGGCCGTCGTTCAGGGCTGCAGCTCATCGAACGACGACACTACCACGACCGGCTCGATCGCGCTCGCGCTCAGCGCGTCAAGTGCCGCTGTCGTGCAGGGCGGCTCTACCACCGTGACCGGCACGATCACCCGGACCGACTTCACCGGCGCCGTGGCTGTGACAGTCGAGGGGGTCCCTACCGGCGTGACCGGCTCTGCGGTCCCATCCGGTGATCAGGCAACTGTCACCATCAACGTCGCCGGCACCACCACACCGGGAGTGTACACCCTCACGGTGCGCGCGCACGGGACCGGACTGTCGACTGACGTCACGAAGACATTCACGCTCACCGTCACCGCCGCGCCGGCTTCGACATTCTCCCTTGTCAGTACTCCGACCTCGTTGAGCGTGGCGCAGGGCGCCACCAACGCGACCGGCGGCGTGAAGGCGACGCGAAACGGCGGGTTCAGCGGGACGATTACCTATTCGCTGACGAGCGCTCCGACCGGCGTGACCGCGACCTTCACTCCGACGTCGACGACCGACAGCACGCAGGTCTCGATCAGCGCGACCAGTGCGATCACGCCGGGAACCTATGCCGTCCTCATTCATGGCGTCTCAGGTGATTTCCAGGTCTGGACGCCACTCACTGTCGTCGTGACCGCGGCGACCGGCGGCGGGGGTAACGTCCGCCTCGACTACAGCGGCTGCGCAGCCTTTTCGAAACCGGTCTGGGTCGCGTTCCAGGACGGCAGCGGCGCCTGGACGCACGTGACCGGCACCGGCGACGTCTACACCTTCAACATCGCCTCCGCCAAGGGTGCCGTCGCAGTCGTCTCGCCGATTGACCTGGAATTCAGCACCGTCGTGACCTACGGCTCGCAGGCGGAACTGACCAGCACCACCGGCGGCTGCGGCACCTCTGCGACCGTCAAGTCGGTCAATGGGTCAGTGACGGGGCTCGGTACCGGAGACATCGCCCGGATCTCCCTCGGCAACAGCTCCGCGAGCGTGACGACCAACACGACCTTCACGCTCCCGGCGGTGCTCGCCGGCACCTTTGACCTGGTGGGATATCGGCGGAACGCGATCACCCCGGGCACCGGAGATCGCGGACTTCTCCGTCGCGACCAGAACATCGCGGCCGGTGGCACCCTCGCCGTGGCGGACTTCGGTGGCGCGGAATCGTTCGCTGCAGCCACCGCCAATGTCACCGTGACCGGCGCCGGCGCGGGAGATCAGATCGCCCAGCAGCTGAGTTACTCCACCGGTTCGACGTGCACCGGCAGCTTGCTTTACTCCGTCGCCGGGAGCACCGCGACGACGTTCGCGATCTTCGGCGTGCCGTCGGCACAACAGCGAGCCACAGACTTCCATTTGCTGACGCTGTCGGACGTCAGCGGATCGATCGGGACACGGAGCGTGTCAGTGAGTTTCCACACGATGGCAGACAGGACGATCGCATTCGGCGCGCAGCTCGCGCCGGCCGTCACCGACGTGACCGGCGGCCTGGCGTACAAGCGATTGCAGGCCGTGCTGACACTCCCGGCCGACTACAACATTGCTACGATGGACTATTCGAACGCGTCGGGAAACTTCATCTCGGTGACTCAGACCGCCGGCTACCTGAACGGCAACACCGCCGTCACGATATCAATGCCCGATCTTTCGGCCGCATCGGGACTCGAGACGTCGTGGTTCCCGGCAGCGAGCGGCGCGGCGACCTACGACGTTGCCGGGCTGTTTGCGTCGACGAACTCGTGCGTCGACGGCGCAACCAGCAGGTTCACCTCGGTGACCGGCACGATGTAGCGCAGCGCCGATCGCGCAACGATTCCTACTCTTCCTTCAGTCCCTTCCCCACCCGGAAGACATGCCCGTCCGGGTGGCGGATGTTCATCTCCCGCACGCCCCACGCCATGTCGCGCGGCGGCGACGTCACTTCGATTCCCTGTTCCACGCAGATCGCGTGGAAGGCGTCGACGTCGTCGACCCACCAGCTCATCCAGCACCCCTTGTCCTGCTGCTCATCCTCCCACGTTGCAAAGGTGGTCGTGTTGTTCCCTTTCCCTCGACCGCCCTGAGCATCTCGACAGAGAAAGATCTCCCACGGACCTGATCCCACCGCACCAAACGAGGTCGGGTCGCCCCACCGCCACAGCTCCTTCCAACCGAGCCGGGCAAACCACGCGAACGTGGCATCGATATCCGAGACGTTCAGGATCGGCGTCAGTCCCTTGACCAGCATGCAGAGCTCCTGGTTTGATGCAATGGTGGACCGCGAATCTACTCTCCGGCTTGCGGCGTCATTCCTCTCCGGCGATAGTACGGTATCCCCCAACACGAAATCCCCGAACGACTCTGTGAGGCCCCACGATGTTGAGGTCGTCCGTCGTCTCCCCCCGTCCCCGCCGGCTGTCACGCCGGGCACTCCTCACCATCCTCGCCGTGCCGCTCCTCGGCGCCGCCGCCGTGTCATCGATGCGAGCGCCGGTCGAGCCGTCGCTCTTCGCCGGCCTCAAATGGCGCAACATCGGGCCGTTCCGCGCCGGTCGCGTCAGCGCCGTGACAGGCGCGGTGGGAGCACCGGGGGTCTACTACATGGGACTGCCGATTGGCGGCGTCTGGAAAACGACGAGCGCCGGAGTCACCTGGTTCCCGGTCTTCGACTCGATCAAGGACGTATCGTCGATCGGCTCGGTCGAGGTGGCACCGTCGAATCCCGACATCGTCTACGTCGGCACCGGCGGGGCAAACGAGGGGAATGGCGTCTACAAGTCCATCGACGCAGGCAAGAGCTGGCAGCACCTCGGCATGGACCAGACGCGCGCGATTCCATTGATGATCGTTGACCCGAAGAATCCTGACGTGGTGCTCATGGCGGCACTCGGAAGCGCCCGCACGCCCGACGGCAATCGCGGCATCTTCCGCACCACCGACGGTGGGAAGACCTGGACCCGCACCCTCTTCGTCGACTCGACGACCGGCGGCCAGGACCTCGCGTCGGCGTATGACCATCCCGAAGTGATTCTCGCGACCACGATCCGTCGCGGCGGCGGACGTGGCGGCTTCGGCGCCGGTGGTGGCGCGGCGGCCGCAGCTGGCGGCGCTGCAACGGCGGGAGGCGGGCGCGGACGCGGCGGTCGCGGTGCTGCTGCCGGCGCTGCCGGCGCTCCAGCCGGCACGGGGACCAACCTCTACAAGTCGACCGACGAAGGGGTCACCTGGAAGGAGATCTCCGGCAACGGATTGCCAACGCTGACCGGCCGCGTGAGCGTCGCGGTGGCGATGCACACCAACGCGCAGCGGATGTTCCTGATCGGCACCTTCGGGCTCTATCGCTCCGACGACGGCGGCAATTCGTGGCGCCGGATGGCCGAGGGTGATGTGCGTTCCGGCGGCGCGGCGCGCACCGAGGCGAATGACGCGCGCATCGTCAATGGCCAGGGGAACTACACGTCGGGTGTCTGGGTCAACAGCAGCAATCCCGACATCGTCTACACCATCGCGACGGCGGCGTTCATCTCGAAGGACGGCGGCAACACCTTCACCGGGTGGAAAGGCGCGCCGGGCGGCGACGATCCGCAGGTGCTCTGGATCGATCCCACCGACGGCAGGCGGATGTTCATGGGGCTCGACCAGGGCGGCACCGTGTCGCAGGACGGCGGTGACAACTGGAGCCTCTGGTACAACCAGCCGACGGCGCAGATCTACCACATCAGCACCGACAATTCGTGGCCGTACTGGATCTATGGCACGCAGCAGGACGCCTGTGCCGTCGCCGTGCGCCCTCGCGGCGAAATGGGCGAGATCACCCCGCTCGACTGGCTTCCGAATCCCGGCAACGAGCGCGGACCGATCGTCCCCGATCCGCTCAATCCGAAGATCATCTACGCCACCAACCTGACCGCCGGGATCATGAAGATCACTTACCCGAGCGGGCAGTGGATCAACGTCTCACCCAATGTCGACACCACGCTCGACCTGCGCTGGAACAACGAGAATCCGCTGGTCTGGAATGCGACCAATCCGCACGAGCTCTTCGCCGGCTTCCAGTACGTGATGTCGACGGTCGACGGCGGGGCGCATTGGCGCAAGATCTCTCCCGATCTTGGCGTCGCGAAAGGCGAAGCGCCAGCGGGCCGCGGCGGAGCGGCGGGCGCTGGCGGTGCTGCAGCGGGACGTGCCGCGCTCGGCGGAACCCTCAATGCGATGTCATCGTCGCCGGTAGCACCCGGCGTGCTCTGGGCCGGCACCAGCAACGGCCTCGTCTGGGTGACGCGCGATCACGGCGCGACGTGGCAGGACGTCTCGATTCCCGATGTACGCGGTTCGATCTCGTCGCTCGATGCGTCACACCTCGACGCCGCGACGATGTACGTGGCACTTCGTGCAGCCGGCGAATCGGGCCCGTCGTTCTATCGCACGCACGACTTCGGCAAGACATGGACGAAGATCGTCAACGGAATGCGGACCGATCAGATCAGCGGCAGCTTCGCCCACGTGATTCGCGCCGACCCGAAGAAGGCCGGACTGCTGTACGCCGGGACCGAGAGCTCGATGTACGTCTCGTTCGACGACGGCGACAACTGGGAATCGTTGATGCTGAATCTCCCGAACACGTCGTACCGGGACATCGTCATCAAGGACAACGATCTGATTGTCGCGACCTACGGCCGCAGCATCTGGATCCTCGACGATATCTCCCCGCTCCGGCAGATCACGCCGGCGATCGCGTCGGAAACGGCGCATCTCTTCAAGCCCGGCGACGCGATCCGGGTGCGGCGCGAGATGAACGAGGACACGCCGTTCCCGCCGGAAGTGCCGCACGCACTGAATCCACCGCCGGGTGCGATCATCTACTACTACCTCGGCCATCATCCATCCGGCGACGTCACTGTGCAGATTCTCGATGCCGCGGGGAACGTCGTACGCCACTATTCGAGCGCACCGATGGCGTCGGATACCAATCTGCCGCCGCAGGTTCCGCCCTACTGGCTCAAGGTCCCTGAACCGCTCCCCACCGACGTCGGCACGAACCGGATGAACTGGGATATCCGCTACGACGATCCGCCGGCGTTCAGTCACAGCATGGATCCGTACTACACGCTGAACGCAGCACCCGGTGAGACGGTGTACCACCCCGAAGGGCCGCTCGCGCTGCCCGGCGTATACACCGTCAAGCTCACGGTCGACGGGAAGAGCTACACCCAGACCGTCACCGTCAAGAACGATCCCCGCTCACCGGCAACGCTCGCCGATCTCCAGGCGCAGCACGCATTGCAGATGAAGCTGTACAACGGCGCCCGGGAATCGTGGGACGCGTACCTGCAGGTCGCCACGATGCGAAAGGCCGTCGCGAATCTGGTGCACGGCAATCCGTCGGGCGAAGTCGCGACCGCGGCGGCGAAGTTCGACGCGACACTGGCACAACTCGGTGGCGCGGCAGGGATCGTGGACAACACCCGCGGCAACGCGTTCCCGAAGGGCGCCGCTCCGAACTTCGCGGCGATCAACGGCAAGGAGGGCGGCGAGAACGTCCTCTTCTCGATGAACGGTCAGTTGCGCACCAACGATTCGGGTGACAACCCGCCCACGGCGCCGATGCTGCACGGCTGGGTCAACGTCTGCACCGACATGCGTAGCACGATTACCACGTGGAAGTCGATCAACGAGAAGGATCTCGTTGCCTTCAACGCAGTGCTGACGCGCAACAACATGCAGCCGATCGCGGCAGCGGCGACGTCAGAACTCCCGATGCCGACCTGTATCGCGGCGCCCTCGGCCGGGGGGAGAGGCGCGAAGGGGAAGTAGTCTGATCCACGACGTGTCAGGCCGCCATCGATTGGCGGCCTGGCGCGTCCGCTTTACTGCTCCCGCAATGCATCGACCGGATCGACCCGCGCCGCCCTCCACGCCGGAACCACCGACGCCAGCAGACCGGTGAACGCCAGCAGGAGGACTGACCCACCGAGCGTGATCGGATCTGTCGCAGTCACACCGTAGAGAAATGATCCGAGGAGGCGCGTCCCGGCAAAGACCAGCGCCAATCCGCCCGCCACGCCACCAAGAATGATCCACGACGCTTCGCCCACCACCATCCCCAGGACCCGTTGTCCCCCCGCACCGAGCGCGATCCGGATGCCGATCTCACCTCGGCGCTGCGCCACGTTGTACGACATCGTGCCGTACAGTCCCATCATCGCCAGCAGCAGCGCCAGCAGGCCGAAGAATCCGGAGAGCAACGCCAGGAGGCGCGGCCGCGCGAGCGAGTCATTGATCTGCTGCGACAGCCAATTGAGCTGCAGCGCGATCTGCGGATTCGCTTCGGCGGCAACGCGACTCACCTCCCGGGTGACTTCTGTCATCGGCCGCGACGTCCGGATCTCGTAGGTATAACTGCTGGTGTTGTTGTTGCCGACGCCCATCGGGTAGTAGCCCTGCGCTCTCGGCTCCTCGGTGACCTTCGCATACTTGGTATCCTCGATCACGCCGATCACTTCCCACGGCACCGACAGAGAGTCACCGTCCGGCGTCCTGTAGGTGCGCCCGAGCGGGGAGAGCGTCCCGAACATCTTCTTTGCCATCGTCGTGTTGATCACCACGACGTTGTGATGGCTGGCGATGTCGGCGTCGTTGACGTCGCGCCCGGTCAGGAGCCGTGTCCCCATCGTCGCGAAGTAACCGGGGCTCACCTGATTGAACCACGCGAGCGAATCATCGATGTGCTGTGGGCTGTACCCCGGAATGTGAACCAGGTCATTCCACCCCGCGTGTCCGACTGGCGTCGTCCACGACATCGCGGCATTCGACATCCCCGGCAGCATGCGGATCCGATCGAGAATGGCGACTGGTTCGGTGACCAGCCGCTCTCCCTTCCAGCCGGTGTTCCCGAAGTCGAGCGACGCCAGGACGATTCCGTCGCGAGTAAAGCCGACATCGGCGGTCATCAGCCGCTGGAAGGAGCCGACGAGAAGGCCGGCGCACGCCACCAGCAGCAGTGAAATCGCGACCTGCCCGCCGACGAGCACATGTCCCAGTCGCCGCCGCCGGTCGCTCCGCACCGCTCCGCCGCTCTTCATCGCCGATTGCGGATCGGTCTGGGACGCGCGCCACGCGGGAAGCAGTCCGAATCCCACCCCCGCAACGACGGTGATCACCACCGCGAACGCCAGCACGCGCTGATTGGTGGAAAGGTCGATCACGACCGGGCGATCGCTGGTCGACAGCATCGTCACCAGCAGGCGCGTCGCCCAGTGAGAGAAGACCACGCCGAGCACAGCACCGGCCGCCGCCAGCGTCAGGCTCTCGGTGAGGAGCTGGCGGATCAGCCGCCGATGGCTTGCACCAATGGCGAGGCGGATCGCCACCTCGCGCTGACGACTCGCGGCCCGCGCCGACAGTAGCGCGCCGATGTTGGCGCATGCGATCAGCAGGACGGCGCCGACCACCGCCATCAGGATCTCCAGCGCCGTTTCGAAATTGTCGCGCAGCCCCGAAGCACCGCCCGCAGCGGAGCGCGCCGAGAGCGTCCCTTTCAGATAGTCCTGCTGGCCGCCCTTGTCCCAATCGCCGGGGACCGTCGCCTGAAAGACGGCGGGGGCGATCGCATGGAGCGTCGCGTCAGTCCGCGCGAGCGACTCACCTGCCCGCGTGCGTACCATGACCTTGAGATACCAGCGCGATCGCCGGGTCAGCACCTTCGGATCACCGGTGAGGATCGGCTCGGCGCAGAGCGGCGCATACAGATCGGTGCGCTGGCCGACCTCGAGGCCGGTGAATCGCGGATCGGCGACACCGATCACCACCGCCGGATGACCTTCGATCGGAATCGCCTTGCCGACTGCCGCCGCCGCGCTGCCAAACCGCGCCCGGGCAAAGGCGTCGCCGAGGACCGTGACGAGCGGACACCCGGGAAGATCGTCGGCCGCGGAGATCAATCGTCCCGCAACGGGCTGCACGCCGAGGCCGCGGAAGAAGTCACCCGACACGGTGCTTGCGGCGGTCGGTTGCTCGATTCCCTGCGTGGAGAGGTTGAACGATGCAGACGAGTACGCGAAGACCGCACCGAACAGCGAGTCGCGCGCGCGGATCTGCTCCCAGAGCGGGTTGGTGAAGGTGTAGTCGGGTTTGAGTCCCTTCCCCTGATCGATCAGGGAGAGCTCCCACGGACGCGTCACCGGCAACGACCGAAGTGCCACGGCATCGATCAGCGAGAAGATCGCGGTGTTTGCGCCGATGCCGAGGGCGAGCGAGCAGACGGCGACCAGCGTGAACGCCGGTGCGCTGCGGAGCGTGCGCAGGGCGTACCGGATATCGGCAAAGACCGACTCCAGCCAGACCGCCGTGTCGGCGTCGTGCGCCGCTTCCTTCTGCTTCCCCCGGTTGCCGAACCGCCGTCGCGCCTCGGCGATGGCATCCTCGCGGGGCATTCCGCGCGCGACGAGTTCATCGGTGAGTTCGGCGAGATGGGTGTCGAGTTCGACATCGAGCGACCGTGACAGCCGGTCGCCGCGGACGGCATTGGCGAGTCTGGAGAAGAGGCTCATCGATTCCTCGGGGTGTCCGTCATACCTGTCTAGCTATGTATACAAGACACAGTGTACCGCCAAACGGTTGGTGAGGGAAGGGCGCGCCCCAGCGCGATCCGCGCTATGATTCTCCGTACACCCGCACCCCGAACCACACCCCGGAGTTCTTGCCGATGCGCATTCTCGTCCGCGCCGCACGGTCGTCGCTGGTCGCGATCTCCACCGCCGTCCTGATGGTACCGCTCGCCTCGCCGCTCGCCGCCCAGGAAAAGGTCGACGTTCCCACCATCGAACGGATCAAGACGGAGGCGATGCAGCACTCGCAGGTCATGGACCTCATGAGTTACCTCACCGATGTCTACGGCCCACGCCTCACCTGGTCGCCGCGCGCCCATCAGGCCGGCGACTGGACCGTCGAACAGCTCAAGAAGTGGGGCGTCGCCGACGCGCACCTGGAGCCATGGGACACGCCGAACGGGATCGGCTGGCAGAACGAGCGCTTCTCCCTGCAGGCGATCTCTCCCAACCCGTTCATCATCGCCGGAGCACCGCGGGCGTGGTCGGCCAGCACCAGGGGGCGCATCAGCGGCCCCGCGATCCGCATCGATGTCGGCTGCCTCGCCGAGCTGCAGCAGAAGTACGACGGCAAGCTGAAGAACGCCTTCGTGATGTTTACCGCACCGACGGAAGGGCCGGTGACGGAGTTCACGCCATATGCGACTCGCCGCTCCGATTCATCGCTGGCGGCGATGGCCGCGGTTGATCCCAGCGCTCCGGCGCCAGGCCGTGGCGGAGCGGGACGAGGCGGCGCGAACGGTGCGGCGCAGCCTCCGCTCTCGCCTGTTTGCGAGCAGGCGGCAGCGCAGGCTCCTGCGGGTCGCGGTGGTCGCGGTGGCGGCCGCGGATTCAACGTCAACGGCGACACCACGACGCAGCGCTGGCTGGAGAAGCAGGGGGTCGCCGCCATCCTGATGAACAGCCGCGGGACCGGCGGTGATATCGCGACCGACAATGGCGCGTCGCGCGCGAAGGGTGCGCCGGAAGTGCCGTTCGTGCACGTCGCTACCGAGGGGTACGGCCGCGTTGCGCGGATGCTCGAACGCCATGTGCCGGTCGTCCTCGAACTCGAAATGATCAACCACTTCTATCCCGCCGATTC
The DNA here is from genome assembly GCA_036500345.1 of Gemmatimonadales bacterium. Taxonomy (NCBI): domain Bacteria; kingdom Pseudomonadati; phylum Gemmatimonadota; class Gemmatimonadia; order Gemmatimonadales; species Gemmatimonadales bacterium. The sequence continues at coordinate 74,267 of DASYCE010000011.1, forward strand.
CACCTCGTTCAACATCGTCGGCGACATCCCCGGCACCGATCCGCAGCTCAAGGATCAGGTCGTGATGATCGGCGGCCACTTCGATTCATGGCATTCGGGGACCGGAGCCACCGACAACGGCGCAGGCTCCGGCGTGATGCTCGAGGCGATCCGGGTCCTCAGGGCGCTCAACCTCCAGCCGCGGCGGACGATCCGCATCGCGCTCTGGACCGGTGAAGAAGAAGGGCTCTACGGCTCGTGCGCCTACACCAGGAAGCATTTCGGCTACATCGACTCGACGTCGTTCCATCCGACGCCTGAGTGGTCGAAGCTTGCGGCGTATTTCAATCTCGACAACGGCAGCGGCAAGATCCGCGGCGTCTACGATCAGGGGAACACCGCCGTCGGGCCGATCTTCGAGGCCTGGATGGGGCCGTTCAAGACGATCGGGATGACTACCACGACGATCAGCAATACCGGATCGACCGACCACATCGCCTTCGACAATCTCGGACTTCCCGGCTTCCAGTTCATCCAGGATGGGCTCGACTACGGCAGCCGGACCCATCACACCAACCAGGATGTGTACGAGCGCCTGCAGCCCGACGACATGATGTTCAACTCGGCGGTGCTGGCGGCGTTCGCGTGGCAGGCGGCACAGCGCGACGAGCCGTTGCCGCGCAAGCCGGCGCCGTTCTCGCCGGGCGGGCCGCGGACTCGCGGACAGTTCTGCATGTAGTCGACACGGCTGCGCCTCGCGCTGCAACGGCGCGAGGCGCGCAGCCGTGATCTTCGGCAACCGATAGCCCAATGTCCCGATTGATCATCAAGGGGTTGATCGGCGGTGCGGTTCAGGTCGCCATCTATGCCGCAGCACTCCTGATCCCCGCGGGAATCGTTCACGGCGGCACCTGGTACTGGCCGCGCGCGCTCCTCTTCTTCCTGCTCTATGCGATCGCACTCGAAGCGTCGGTCGTCGTCATGGCGATCGCGGCGCCGAACAGCCTCGCGGCGCGACTCACCCCGCCGGCAACGGAAGCGCAGCCGATGGCGGACCGCGTCGCCACTCTCCTGCTCGTGCTCGCGACGCTCGGCTGGTTTGCATTCGTCGCCGTTGACGTCTTCGACCTGAAGTTGCTGCCGCCCCCGTCATGGGGTGTCTCCCTGGCCGGCGCCGTGGTCTCGTTTGCCGGATTCATCGTGGCCGTCACGGCGATCCATCAGAACGCCTTTGCGATCCCGATCGTCGAGGATCAATCGGCGCGGGCGCAGGTGGTGATCACCTCAGGATTGTATGCGTACGTGCGGCACCCGATGTACCTCGGCATCTTGATCTTTCATGCGGGGTTGGCGCTCTGGCTGGGGAGCTATGCGGCACTGCTCGCCGTCGGCGTGATGGTCCTGATGCTCCGGATCCGCATCGGTATCGAAGAGACAACGCTGCGACAGACACTTCCGGAGTACCCGCAATACATTACGAGAGTGCCCGCGCGCCTCGTCCCGGGGATCTGGTAGGAGGGAGTCACTCCGGCCCGACAGCCTCGGCGGCACTGGTCATCTACGCGTACAACTTCCTCCCATTTCATCGCGGTGTCTGATCCGCGAAGAATGAAGCGGGAAGTTCGAGAAGCGGGTCACTCTCGCCCCACCAGATCCGGCCGCAGCGCCGCGGCACCGCGCAGATACACCGGCCGCACCGGCCCGCTCCAGCATCGCTCCGCATGCACCAGGATCCTGAGGCATCGCGGCAGCGCCCCTGGCACCGCGATCTCCGTGGCACAGAGGAGCGGCACTCCTTCCCACCCCGCGAATCGTGCCGTCGTCGCCGGAAACGCGGCGTTGAGATCGGGCGTCATGGTGAACACGGCACTGATCATCTGCTCCGGTCCGATCCCGTTCGCCGCCTGAAGTTCGTGAATCAATTCGGCGACGGCCGCGGCAATCGCCGTCTCGCAATTCTCCTCGACCGTGATCGCACCGCGGATCGCCCGGACCGACGGCACCCGCAGCCATCGGCGTAACCATCGATCGATCATCTCGCGGCGCCCGGTGCGATGACCACGAACGCGGTCCGATTGTCTCGCGCATCGGCGATATCGCGATAGAGGACCTCGAGACCGTGATGCTCCGCGGCGCGTTCGCTCGCCACCGCCGCTCGCGTGTAGTTTCGATCGAGACTGATCCGGCGCGCCGATTCGGCGGTGTCGTCGGCCACTTTCGGCGTGAGCCGATGCGTCGCGAGAAAGCCGACGCATTGCTTGAGCGCTTCCGGATGGCTCTCGACACTCCGGATTGTGCGGACGGCGGTCCCCGGGAGCGCCAGCAGGCAGAGGCAGATCGGGAATTCGAATCGGTCGACCTCCTCGAGATCGGTTGCCGAATGGAGCGCTGCCCGGCTCGTCTCGATCTCGCCGATGGTGGAGTTCCAGACGGGCACCAGTCCCAGGTCGGCTTTCCCGCTTCGCACCGCGCGAACGACTCCGTCGAAATCGGCGAATCCTGTCGCCCTGGCGCCGGCAATCCTCGACTCCGCGGCGAGTTGACTGAACGCACCGACACTTCCCTGATATGCGACCTTCGGCACCTGCTACCCCTTCCCCATGTCCAGGACAAAACAAAACGGCCCTCTCGTCAGTGAGAGGGCCGTCGGCTGGTGCGGACTGCTGTGAGTGTCCGTGCTAGCGCCGAGCTCCCCCTCCCATGACGGGATAGAGGCGATAGCTAAATGCGAAATAGCGCACGGCAGTCATCATGACATACGATAGCAGGAGACGGGAAACCGCGTCAAGGTGATCGGGGTTCGAACGGATGCCGCGCGAAGACGATGTCAGAGATTCCCCTCGCAGAGAAAACCCTCCTGATCCGGTCCGCAGACCGGCGCGCGGGTCGGACGCCGGATTGGACAGATCTGCGAATGCACCAGCTGGAATCGGCCATCCCAGAATTCGACGAACGCTTCGAACCACCGCGCGGCACCGAGATAGTCGCCGTCGAGATAGATCGTGCCGCTCGGCGCGATCGGCTCTCGCGAATTGCGCTCGATGATCGGCACGCTGAGCGACAGCCGCTGACCCCAGTGCAGCTGATGTTCGCGATCGCGGAAGATTCGCACCACGCGCCCTTCGATCCGCCCGGCGCGGGCGTCATCGCGCGAACCGGTGCGGCAGAGTTGCAGATGCATCTGCGCCTGCGCCCGGGCTCGCTGGTACACCTCTGGCGCCATCATCCGCGAATCATCCGCGTCATCGAGGGGTCTCCTGGATCATCACCCGCGAATCGCCCGCGTCATGAAGCCGCCGGTTCCCAGAGCTCGACCTTGTTCCCTTCCGGGTCGATGACCCATCCGAACTTGCCGTATTCCGAATCCTCGACCTTGTCGAGGACGTTGTATCCCTTCTCGCGCAGCGCCTTCACCAGCCCGTGCAGGTCGTCGACCCGGTAGTTGATCATGAACGGTGCCGAGCTCGGCGCAAACTGATCGCTCTGCTGGGAGGCGATGTTCCAGGCGGTCGTCCCCGCGACCGGCTTCCCCGCGTCGTCGACCCAGTCGAACGCTGCCCCGCCCCACGGCTGGACGTCGATGCCGAGGTTGTCGCGATACCACGCCTGCAGCGCCTTCGGATCGTTCGCCTTGAAGAACACGCCGCCAATGCCGGTGACTCGTGCCATCGTCAGATTCCTCGCATGGGTTGAATTCGAAAGAAGATCCCGCCATCCCGATCAGCTGCTCGTGGCACCGTCCGGCTGCAACACCTCTTCGCGCCGCTTGCGGCTCAGCGCGAACGCCGACACCAGCGTCAGCACCAGCCCCACCGGAAGCGGCTCCATCGTGGTGTAGGCAACGTTGACCACGGGATTGCGGTACGATGTGCTGAACGACGCCATCTGCTGTGAGATCGCCGCCACTTCGGCGTCGCTCTTTCCGCTGCTCTTCGCCTTGGCGACCGCCTTCGCGGCGTACGTCTCGGCGAAGTTCGGCATGAACCTGTAGTAGATCACTTCCCAGGTGCCAACATAGCCGGCGACACCGATCAGCATGATCAGGAACCCGACCTTGAACGCCCGCCCGAATCGCACCGACCCGCCGGCCACGTTGTCGCGATAGGAGCGGATCCCGAAGTAGATCATCAGGAAGGCGATCACCATCGTGGTGTAGCCGACCGCCAGCCCCTGGTCGAACTCGACGTCCTTCCAAACCAGCATGGTGACTGCCAGCGTGGCCGAGAGGATGCCGGCCGCGATCAGGCCGAAGGTCAGGACGATCTTGCGCATGAGGGCTCCGGAAGTGGTCAGGAGCGGAGAGGATACGAAACGAACGGCGGGTTGGCTATGACCAGAAAGGATGATTTGGTCGATCTTCGGGGATTTTCATCCGATCGGGTGACGGAATCGTCACGGAATGAGGCGGAGCGCCTTCCCCTGCTGGACCGCCTGGGTGCGGCGCCGGGCGCCGAGCTTCTCGAAGACCCGGCCCGAATGGGTCTTCACCGTGTTCTCCGAGACAAAGAGCTTTTCGGCGATCTCCCGGTTGCTGAGGCCGGAGGCGATCAGTTCGAGTGTTTCGAGCTCTCGGGGGGTGATCCCCAGCGCCGTGATCCGGGCGTCGTCGCGAGTGAACTCCGCCGGCGCGGGGACCAGCACCTCGACCTCGCGGACCACGACCCGCTCCTTCTTCCCAGTGATCCGGAGACCGAGCCAGACGCCAACTGAAGCGAAGATGATCGCGACGAGCCCGCCGTAGATCTCGACCGAATGTTCGATGACAATCCAGCGAAACTCGACCGCCTGGAGGATGGCGATGACGATGGCACCGGCAACGCCGTAGAGGAGGACATCCTTTCGCATCAGCGCTGGTTGCCCACCTTCGGTATCCGTTGCGTCGCCCCGGCCGGCGCTCCCATCCCCGCCGGCAGCAGGATCGCCGTTGCCGTGCCGCCCGCGTCGACCTCGAACTCCAGTGACGACCCCGATCGCACCTGCCGCATGAAGAACCTCGTGGTGGACGCAGGGAGCAGCACGAACGGCTGCTGGGTGCCGACCCGCAGGGTGAGATGATCGCCGTCACGTGTCACGACGAGGCTCGCCCCATTGAACGTATAGCTCCCGGCCAACTTGTCGAGTACCGCCGGCGCGACCGCCACCACCTGCGCGGCACGGGCCGCCGCTTCGGCCTGGGAATCGGCGACGAGGAGGTGTGCGACAAAGCGCTTGACGTCGATCGAATCGACCCGGCGTCCGTCGACGCTGTCGGCGGAGTGCCAGCTGAGGACATGACCGGCGCGGTCGACCTTGATTCGGGTGGTTCCCACCACCGCAGAATCCGAACCGATGAATCGCGCGGGGAGGAGTTCGATCGCGCTCGCGCGGCCGGCGCTCAGGCCGGTGAACGGGATGGTTGTCGTTCCGATCCGGGCTGCGCGCATGCGGACCAGGGCGAGCTCCTGGCCGAGCATCGAGGCGCCGAAGGTGGGAAATGCGCCGCCCGGCATCGCCATGCGCCGCGTCAGAGGCCGGGCGCGGCCGGTGGTCAAGGTGAGCGAGTCGGTCCCGAATGTGAGCGAGTATTTGGCTTCGCCGAGTGGGAGGGTTCCGCTGCCGTTCGACAATCCGACCGCCATGTCGTACTGCATCGGGAGGCCGTCGGCGCCGAGGGTCAACGAGAAGTCGTGCACCTGGACCTGGCCGAGGTTGTTGATCCAGACACCGGAGACATGGTTCGCGACGCGCGAGAATTGCTCGAGCGAAACGGTGTCCTTCCCCTCCACGACGATGAATGTGGTGACGTGTCCGGACTGTGCCGGGAGTGATGAGGCGGCAATCGTCAGGGCAACGATAGGGGCACAGGTCAATGAAAGGCGGCGCATGATCGGTCCGTTTCTGGAATGGGCCGGGATCATATCGTCTTCACTCGGACGGGATGTGCGAGCGATGTGCGGGTCTTGTTCGAAGGCGTTGGCTCGCCGCCGGGGCGTCGGAACTCGCTACCGTGCCCCCGCTTCCCCCCACGGGGCAAATCGAACGAGATGTCGGACGGGGACATGAGCAGCCACTCGATCCCATGATCTACCAGGTAATTTCCCAGCGCGAGATAGAGGCGTCCGACGACGACCTGATGGCGGTCCCTTGGCGTCGGACTCACCAGCAGCTCACCGTGGACAGTCTCGTAGCGCTTGCCGTCGTCGGGCAATGCGCGCACGTCGTCGGCCGTGAACCGCTTGATGGGCGCCATGGACATAGTATCTGCTCGGCGCGGGTGAATGGGCAAGTGAATGACACGCCCAACGGTACCGGTCGACGCCGCCGGACTCGCTTGCGCCAGATCATCAAACCAACTCGCCCGGGCTGTCCCGGGCTGCATTCGACGACCGAGACCGTTGTGCCGATGACTGATCCGAAAATGCCGGCAGCGAAGACCGATCGACCGGCTCCGCATCGAGGGTGCCGCACTCCAAGTACCCCGCGCCGGCAAACGAAACCATCGCGGCAGACGACGAGACCACTACGACGTAAAACAACACCGGATCGCCGACCGGCCAATACGCTTCGCACGCCAGCCAGTATTCGCGACATCACGACGAATCCAACCGCACCCACGCCCAATACTCTTCTGCTGACGACGAGTGGTTCCGCGTCGCCGACGGATACTCCTCGCCGCACGACCACTCCTCCGAGTCGGGGGGCCGATACCCTTTGACCGGGACCCGGTACTCCGCGTGCGGGAACAGATACTCCGCTTCCACGAACAATTACTCCGCGTCCGGGAACGAATCCACCGGTTCCATCCCCGAAAACCTGCCTGAGAAGGCCGATTTCGGTCCCTCCGAGAACGATCGACAGGCGGCCACAACCGGCATGTTGTCGTTTTTTCGTACAACTTTCGCCCCTCGGCACCCCCAAAAACCCCCAAATTGTCCGAAATCCGGACAACTTGTCCTGAAATCGTACAATCAGTCGCGACACCCCACTGAAAGGCCCGTCAAATCAAGGTTTTTCTGTGGCACGCCGCCTGCTTCTCCCCCGATCCATCGACGCGGTGAGTTCACACAGCCCGCTCGAGTTTCCTCTGTCAGTACATCTGATCACGGGCCAGAAGGCCCAACTCGCGCTCCCCTGCGCAGGAGGTGGACGATGGACGGCAAGACTCGCAGGAAACTGACGATGGCTGCGACGGTGATCGACTTCATCAAGCAGCAGCCACCCTCGACCGACGCCGGCTTCACCGCGCTGGTCACCGATCTCGAAGGGCTGATCACCCGTGCCGACGAAGTCGCCCGGCAACAGCAGGACGGATTGACGGCGCAGGCCGCCGCAACCCGCCGGCGCAACGAGCTCCGCCGCCGGACGCTTCGCGACCAGACGCGCTACCTGGTTCGCGTGGCGGAGCGCACCACGGCGGCAAACGCCGAGTTCGCCGGGCATTTCGTGATGCCGCCCGACCACGGATCGATCAGCGCATTCCTCACCGCGGCGAAGGCGGCGCTCACCAAGGCGCAGACACAGAAGGATCTCCTGCTCTCGTCCGGGCTCAATGCCACGGCGCTCGATGACCTTCAGACGTCGATCGATTCTTTCGATGACGAGACGGTGCGCCAGAACGACGCCCGCCACGATCACATCAGCGCCCGAATCGAGCTTGCAGAGATTGCCGCACAGTGCGTCGCGGTGGCGAAGGCGATGGACGGCTTCTACCGGCTGGAGTTCGCCGACGCTCCCGAGAAGCTCGCCACGTGGCGCTCGGCGAGCGCGGTCGTCGGCCATTCACCGCGGCATCCGGCGGCGGCGCCTGCGCCAGCGCCCGATCCGGCGCCGGCACCGGCACCGGCACCACAGCTGGCGACACTCCCGGCGCTTTCGACTCGGTCGGACCCCAAGGCCTGACGCCCCCTCAGGCCGGTTCCCCGCGTTCCGGCTTCCGTACTGGCAACACTCTTGCAAACGGATCCAGTGCGGTTGCCGGGCGCGTGGGAACGCTCCACCCTTCAGGAGGAGGATCTCTCGATGACGACGTTCAATGCGCAGGGCGATCCGCTCAGCACCGACGCCTTCGAACACGCGCTGGCCATCATGGATATCGACGCGGCAACACTGTGGGCCGTGCTGCACGTCGAGACTCGCGGCTTTGGCTTCCTGCCAAGCCGCCGGCCGGTGATCACCTTCGAGCGCCAGGTCTTTCATCGCCTCACCGACGGCCGTTTCGACGCCGACCATCCCGAGCTCAGCAACCCCACGCCGGGCGGCTACATCGGCGGTGCGGCGGAGTACGCGCGCCTCAACAGCGCATCGACGCTTGATGCCAGCGCCGCGCTGCAGAGCTGTTCGTGGGGCATCGCGCAGTTGATGGGGTTCAACTACCAGTACATCGGCTACACCAGCATCGACCAGATGGTCGAACAGCTGGTCTGGAACGAAGACGAACAGCTCTGGTCCGCCTCGGCGTTCATGGAAGAGGAAGGTCTCGCCTATTCGCTCCAGGAACACGATTGGGACGATTTCGCCGAGCGATACAACGGCTCCGGCAGGGGGTCCGAGGGATACGCCGCGAAGCTGGCAGCGGCTCATCAACGCTTTCAGTCACAGACGCCTGACCTCGATGTCCGCTTCGTGCAGGTGGCGCTCTTCTATCTCGGCCTCCATCACGGCCCGATCGACGGGATCATGGAGCCGCGCACGCGATCGGCGCTGATGACCTTTCAACGGCGCTGCCGACTTCCGGTCACCGGGACGGTGTACCGGGGTGTCGCCGAGGCGCTCGACGCGGCGGCATTCGCGGCGTAACGCCTCAAGCGGAACCGTTGGCGGCGTATCTTTCGAGCAGGCAGCTTCGCTGCAGGCCGCGCTGGCGCGCCATCCTTCCACAGTCGAGGCTCTGATGCGGATCCAGCGCACGTTGTGGTTTCCGGTCTTCGCGGTCACCGCGATCGTCGCCGTCGCGATACCGCGTAGTGCGCGTTCGCAGGCGCCCGCGCATTGGGCACTCAGCGCAATACCGGTGACATCGATCGGCGTGGTGGAAGGAAGTACCGACGACGAGCTCGCCAACGTCAGCGGTGCCCGGCGCCTCGCCGACGGGCGAGTGATCGTCGCCAACGGCAAGCCGCTGGAGTTGCGGGTCTACAGCGCTGCGGGAAAGCTGGTCCAGCGCATCGGACGCAGCGGCGACGGCCCGGGTGAATTCCGCGGACGGCTCGATTTCCTCCCGGCCGGTGGTGACTCGATCCTCATCTACGATCAGGCGAGCCTTCGGACCATCCTCTATTCACCCGGCGGCAAACTGCTGCACGAGTGGCCTGCGAAACAGGGCGGAAGCGATCGCGGAATGATCGTCTACCGCCGCGCCCTCGCTCCGGCGATTCCACCGCAGATGAATCACTGCTTCCGCCAGTTTGCCTCGACACTGCCGCTTCTCGATCCGCCGGCGCTGCGCACCGTCGTCGCCGATGACAATGGACATTTCTGGGTGCGCATCGACAAAGACAATGCGTTGACCGCGTACTCGACGAACGGACGAATCCTCGGTGTCGTCCGCCTTCCGCCGAGGTTCGAGGTGTACCGGATCGATCATGGTTATTTCACCGGTCTCACCCTCACCGACGATGATGTCGAGGAGGTCCAGGTCTTCCGGCTCGCGACGGTGCCGGCCTCGCCGGTCGGCGCGTGCGGCACTGTCGCCGACTCGTTCGTGCGGGTGAAGGGCGTGCAGGTGGCGCCGATGATCACTGCCCTTCGCAACGCGATGACTGCCGGCGAGATGGCCTACAGCAATTACGGGTCGTATGTCTCGACGATCGATTCGATGCCGACCCTCAAGGCGCAGCTGCCAAAAGGGATGACCTTTCGCATGCTCCGCTCGGGCCGGAAGGGGTGGGCGGCGATCCTGTTCGATCAGCATTCGACGCTGACCTGCCTCTTCGGATTATCCGACGAAACGCCGCCGGGATGGGCCGATGGAACGATCGGCTGCAGCGACTGAAGGAGATTGCGAAGAAGGAGTTCAGCTTCCCCGGGGCGCGGTTCGATCTGAGGCGAAGCGAACTCTGACGACGGTTCCCTCCCCTACCGCCGACGCGACGTCGATCTCGGCGCCGTGCGCGTCAGCGATCCATCGCGCGATCGCGAGGCCGAGTCCTGCGCCGCCGACCGATGGTTCTCCGCCGGCGTCGCGCGATCGTCCGCGGTCGACCCGGAAGAATCGTTCGAAGATCCGCGGCAGATCTTCCGCCGCGATCCCGATCCCGGTGTCCGTCACGATGACCGACGGCCGTCCGTCGATATGCCCCACGCGAAGCCGCACCGTCCCGCCGCGCCCGGTGTACTTGAAGGCGTTGTCGAGGAGGATGAGGACGAGTTGTCGCAGCAGGTCTGGGTCACCGACGATCTCGACCTCGTCGAACTGATCGAGTTCGAAGGCGATCCCCGCCGCTTCGGCGAGGGGCCGCGCGGCATCGGCGGCATCGGCGGTCAGGTCGTCGAGAAAGAGCGGCTGCCGCTGCACCGGCCGTTCGCCGGCATCGGCGCGCGCCAGCACCAGCAGGTCATCGAGAATGGTGCCGAGACGGCGGCTTTCCGACGCAATGCCGTCGAGGGCCGCGATATAGCGTTCCGCGTCGCGAGGCTGTTGCACGGCGACTTCCGCACCGGTGCGGATCACTGTCACCGGGGTGCGCAGCTCGTGAGCGGCGTCCGACATGAACGCGCGCATCCGGCTGATCGATCGCTCGATCGGCGCAGTCGATTCCCGCACCAGGAACGATCCGCCGATCGCGATCAGCAGCAGTGCCACGAGCGCGGCACCGCCGAACGCCACGATCAGGTCGACATCCTCGTCGTGGAGTTCGGCCGCCTCCGATGTCGCGACGGCGACTGCGACGGTGGAATCGTCGAGGCGGAAGCGCTGCTCCCAGACGCGAAGATTCGGTTCGACTCGTCCACGTTCGTCGGTCCCGGCGGTGTGGAGATAGGCACCGGTGCTGTCGGCGCGCGCGGCGAGAACCTGCACCCACGGTGGCACTGTCCTGGGCGTGATCGGGTCACCAGAGGCGGTGAAAAGGAAGACGTTCCGATCGGTGAAGCGAAGCGTCGCCGCACGCTCCACGAGCGATGCGCCGGCATCGGCGGTGGAATCGACTGAGCGGGCGGCACGCTCGACGGCCGCGACGCGCTGCCGCAGGGTGCGGCGCAATCGGTGATCCATCTCGACCTTGATGGCGAGAAAGAGCCCGGTGCCGAGGATGAGCAGGGTGGCGGCGAGTGTTCCGACGTACCAGATCGTCAGCCGACGCCGGAGGAACGCCACGCCGCGGCTCGGCGCGCCGGTCCTAGGTTCCAAGACGATAACCGGCGCCGCGGATCGTCTGGATCAATGCGACGCTGTGGCCGGCGTCGACCTTCCGGCGCACGCGCGAGATCAGGACGTCGACCATGTTGGAGAAGGGATCGTGGTTGTCGTCCCAGATGTGCGCCGCGATCTCGGCACGCGTGACCACCTTGCCGACGTGGAGCGCGAGGTACTCGATCAGGGCGAATTCGCGTGCGGTGATGCGGAAGGTCACGCCCGCGCGGGTGCCGGTGCGGGCGTCGAGGTCGAGGACCAGATCGGCGACGGTCACGACCCGCGGCACCAGCTCCGGGCGGCGGCGGGCGAGGGCGCGGATCCGTGCCACGAATTCGGGAAAGGCGAACGGCTTGGTGAGATAGTCGTCGGCGCCGGCGGTGAGGCCGGTCACACGATCGTCGACGGCGTCGCGGGCGGTGAGCATCAGGATCGGCGTCGAGATGTCCCGCTTGCGCAGCTGGCGGCAGAGATCGAAACCGCTTCCGCCGGGGAGCATGACGTCGAGGACGAGGACGTCGTAGGTGCCGACGGTGGCGCGAAGGCGACCAGTCGAGAACGAATCGGCCTGCACCACCTCGATCTGCTGATCGGCGAGGCCGCCGGCGATCAGCGCAGCGAGGTGGGCATCGTCCTCGACAAGCAGGATCCGCATGGATGGAGAGTCTAGCGGCCGGATCCTTACGGCTCAATGACCACGAACGACGGGTGGCGCTGGCAGGCGGCGTGAGGCGCCATTCCATCGCTACTTGCACCCCGGCATCCTGAACGCCGAGATCCGCGACGCCTGCGTGGTCGTCCCCGCACGCACGTAGGCGCCGACGTGCCAGATGGTGCAGTCGTCGTCGGGATCGACGGCGGTCTGGGTGTAGTCCTCGAACCGAGACGCGGTCTGCGATCCGGCGCCTTCGATCACGGTCGCTTCGGCGAAGGTCATCTGTCCCTTCGGATCGTTCGGCTGCCGTCCGGTGAAGCGGATCGCGGCGTGGTGCGGCAATCCGCCGAACGAATAGCCGAGCCCGATGTTGCCGAACCTGTCCATCGCGGCACTCGGCAGCCAGCGGTAGAGCGAATCCGCTGCGGTCCCTGGCGCATACGTCCCCTGCTGATAGAGACTCAGCGAGCGGTCCTTGTTCACCCGGAACTCATACCAGCGGACGCCGCCACCGTTGAGTGACGTGTTGACCGAATGTGCCGCGAGGACATGTTCGACATTGCCGATGCGCCGATAGGTGACGCGTGCCATCAGCTTGTCGCCCTGCGAATCGAGGCGGGTGTTGTTCTCGGGCTGCGGCACGCACTGCTTGAGCTGGCCGTCGCAGAGGAAGTGGTACGGTGCCACCGGAATCAGCACGGGGCCGATCAGCTTCGTCTGCGACGGATCCTTCCAGTCGACGTGGAATTGCCAGGAGTAGATCACCGAATCCTCGAGAACTCCGCGCAACTGGCTCCCGCCGGCAGCAAGGACGGGGACCGGTGCACCCGGTGGCGGCAGCGTCTTGCCGTCCATATCCGCCATGTTGAGGAACGGAATCCCGTTGACGATGATGCACTGCTCGGTGGCGTTCTCTCCCTTGAGCATCCTGGCGCGATCGGCGACGCAGGCGTGCTTCTGGATGAAGTTGTCGCTGGTGCTGGTCGGGATGTAGTAGCCATCGGGCCAGATCGCCGGACGGGGATAATCCGGGAAGTACGGGCGGATGAACTCGTAGCGGTAGTACGAACCAAGGGGATCGGACGACGTGCTCACGGCGTAGCACATGCCGTAGGTGCCGACGGTGGTGTCGTTCGGTGGCGGCGCGCCATTCGGCGGCAACTGCGGCCGGGGAGGCGGCACGCGTGCGCGACCACCGGAATCGCCACCCCTGCCACGCCCACCGCGCCCGGTGGTATCACCGGCGCGACCTCGACCACCACCACGCGCGGCGGCAGCGGCTGCCGCGGCCGCGAGTGTTGCGGAGTCCGGCGCTTCGAGCTTGACCGCTGCACCAGGCTGGCCCTTCTGTCCCGGCCAGTTCTCGTGCGGGACGCCGATCTCCGGGTACGGCTCCTGATTGGCGATCTTCTCGTAGCGGGAGAAGAGCGGCACGACGAAGAGCCAGCGATCGGCGAGCTGGTCGTAGCGCACCACGGCGTCACCGCTGCCGCGCGTGTCGCACTGACCGCCGAATCCCTTCCAGATCTGCCGGACGTTGACCGGACCGTAGATCACCTTGCCGGTGGTATCGAACCTCGCCTTCCCGGTCTTCGGATCGGGGCGCCCCTTCTTGGTCCAGATGGCGATGCCGCCGCCGTTGACGATCGCGACGACGTGGTTCGGCCCGACGGCGAGCGAGTAGTCGAGACCGCCGCGACCCGGACCTTCCGGGCCGGCAAATCCGGAGCCTTCCCCTTCGAAGTTCGCCACCATCCGCGCCGCCGGCTTGGTCCCGGCCCGGGTCTGCTCGACCTTCGCGGCCCCTGCAGGAGAGACAATCGTGATCGGCTCGACCGGCTGCTGCTGGCGCTGCTGGAAGGCGAGTTCCGTTTCGGAGCGGGGCGCCAGCGCGTCGGCGTGCTGATCGGGATCGAGATCGGCCGCCTGCCCCACGCGATCGCGTGGGTCGACCGTCATCGACGCGAGCGCAACCGATGTGTCGTGCGCCAGTGACGCGTGCGTCGCAGTGGCGCTCAGTTCGACCGGAGGCGTCGGGAGTGGCGCTTTCGTCCTGAGCGCGGCGTAGGCGCTTCCCGACAGCACGAGGGTTGCGAGTACGGCAACGGCAATGTCGCGAGACCGGATCGCCATGAGGTCCTTCTGGGGAGTGCGGAGGTCGAATTGGCGTCAAGGGGTATTGTATAGTAGCCTCATCCATGGCCGAGCCGAGCCTCGATCTGCTGCGCGAGGGTGACATCGAGGGGGCGTGGCGTCGCTTCATCGATGACTATCGCCGGCTGCTGTTCAGTGTCATTCGCCGGTTTGCCCGTGACCCCGACGAGGCGATGGACCTGTTCGCCCATCTGTGCGAGCAGCTTCGCGCCGACGAGATGTCGCGGCTGCGCCACTTTCGTGATGACGCTGGCGGTTCGGCATCGTTCTCGACGTGGCTGGTCGTCGTCGGCCGCCGCCTCATCATCGACTGGTATCGCAAACGCGACGGACGCATTCGCCGTGCGCCGCCGCGCGATCTCTCCCCACTCGGTGTTGCGATCTACACCCAGGTGTTCATTGCGTCGAGGTCGCATCGCGACGCCTACGAGTGGGCGCGCGCCCACCTCGATCCATCGCTCACCTACTCCACGTTCCTCCGCGAGTTGCGGGTGGTTCACCAGGCGGCCTTCCGGGAACCGGCGGGGAGCGTAACTCGCGCGGTGCTCGACTCCGCCGAAATCGATCCGACGCCAAATGCCGAGGAGCTCGTCCTCGCGGATGAAGCGGCGGAAGCGCTCGGCGACGCCATGGCGACGCTCGATCCGGCGGTCAGGGCTGCGGTGCAGCTGCTGATCGTGGAGGAGATGACGGCGGGCGACGTCGCCCGGGTCGTCGGGTGGCCCAATGCGAAGGCAGTCTACAATCGCGTGTATCGTGCCCTTGCGGCTATTCGAGCGCGCCTCACCGCGGAGGACGCGAAGAACTGATCGCCCGCTCCCCGGCGGAGCTCTGAGCAATTCCGCCCCCGCCGTCCGTGTCACGTCAGCATATCCGGTCAACCCGTTACGGAATGCCGACCACGATGATCGCCGATCGATGCCCCGCCGAATCCGACCTCCTCATACTGGCGCTTCGCGCCAGGTATCCCGGTCGCGACCTGACCTCCGTCGAGCGACACGTCGCAGCGTGCGGCAGGTGCCAGGCGGTCGTCCTTGAACTGCGCCGATCGGTTGAATCGATCGCAGTGTCGCGCGGGTCCGAACTGGAAAGCAGTGCTGGCTGCCTGGATGTCGCTGCCGTCGCCGCGCTCGCGGATGGCTCCTTGCCTTCGGCTCAACGGACCGCGGCTATCGCGCATCTCGCCGTCTGCGCCCAGTGTCGGGCTGAACTCGCCGAGATCTCATCGGCGCTGCGCGACCCCGCGATCGACGCCGCGATCCGCCCGATTCGCACGAGACCGGCTTCGACTCGTGCTCGGTTCGCGGGGCTGGGTCTCCTTGCGACTGCGGCCGCCGCGATCCTCATCGTCGCCGTGCGCAGGCCGCAGCAGGCGATCGCCCCGCAGCTTCGCGACGACGCGCTGCCGGCGATCGCACCGGTTGCGGTCGCGCCCGAAGGCGTTGTCGCGGCATCGTCGGCGTTCCGCTGGTCGAGGGTCAGGGGCGCCGACCTCTACCACGTCACGATCTTCACCAGCGACGGAACGATCGTCTGGGAGGGGGAGACCGGTGACACCACGATCGCAGCGCCGGCGACGGCGGGGCTGCGACGGGATGTCGACTACTTCTGGAAGGTCGACGCCAGAACCGAATTCGATCGCTGGACCGCGTCGCGCATGATGGAATTCCACCTGATCCCGGGCGGTGCACGGTGAGCGATTCCCGACTGGGGATGCGCCGGCAGTTGCGCTGCCCGAGGTGGACACGCGCTGCGGTGGTGTTGCTGGTGTCAATGGCCTGCAGCGATACCGTGGATACTCAATCGCCCACGATGCATTCCGACCCGGTCCTGGCGGCGGCGCTGAACGTCACGATGACCGCCGCCTCAGGCGATCAGCTCGCCTACGTGGCGCTCACTCCCGAGACAATCGATGCCGGCTCGACTGCGACGATCACCGATCGGGCATCCGGCGTCGAGCGAAGCGTATCGGTGGTCAATGGCGGATTCGATCCGGTTGCGATGCCCGCGACCACGGGCGACACGCTCGTCGTCCGCGTGGCGACGACTGCGGGGGAAGCCATCGTCGCTGCAGTTGTCGCGCGCCCGCATCCGCCGCATGTGGTGCGCGTCGATCCACCGAAGGATCAGGTCGACGTTCCAGTGAACACCCATCTCACCATTGTCTTCAGCAAGCCGGTGAACGCCGTCACGCTCACATCCGCAACGGTGCAGCTGCGTGAGGGTGCCACGGCGGTTCCCGGAGCGATCGCGGTTGATCCAGCCACACCATGGCTGGTGACGTTCACGCCGGACCAGCCGCTCGTCGCGGGAGCGACGTACACACTCGCCGTGACCGGCGCGATCGCCGATCCCACCGGCCTGACGCTCGATACGCCGACGACGATTTCGTTCACGATCGCCGACGCGGTTCCGGTCGGCTCAATTGTCGTCACTCCCGATTCGATCGAATTCACGGGAAAGACGCAGCTCGTAGCCACGGTAAGGGACGCCGCCGGGAATCTGCTCACCGGTCGGTCGATCACCTGGTTATCGAGCGACACCAACGTCGCGTCGGTCGACTCGACCGGATTGGTCACCGCGGTGCCGCAGGTCATGGGAAGTGTCTCGATCACCGCAACGGTGGGTGGGCACACTGCCAGCGCCGCGCTGAAGATCGATTGCGCCGATCTCGCCCTCGAATGCGTGACGGGTGTGTTTGCCAGTGGCGTGCGCACGATCAGCGGTACCATCAGTCAGATGATGCCGGATGGCAGGACGCAGCCAGCGGCTAACGCGACCTACTTCTTGTGGTTCTTTGTCCGGAATATCCCGCGCGGCACTTCTTCATCCTACGTTCGCGGACCGCGGCAGACGGACGCGAATGGCCACTTCACCGCGGACAGCGTTCAGGACGGCCGGGCTGTCGCCACGAGTGTAGTGGGATTCGATCAGCCGTGCGCGGTCGTCGCGAACACCATCGGGCGGAACGCCGTGATGAACATCACGGTCGTCGATCCGGCACATCCGCTACCACAATTCGCCACCGGACAACCCGTCGTCTCGGGGACCGTCAGCCGGACGCTTGTGGACGGCACCATCGTGCCGGTGATCGGTGCCGCGATCATGGCCACCAGTGGCACCGATTTCAACGGCGACAACACCACCGTCGCCCTGACGCATTCCGATTCCAGCGGCCGCTTCGCGTTGTGCAGCCTGCCGTTCACGGATCCTTACTACGGACCGACGATCCAGCTCTGGACCGCAAAGTCGGCGTCCGGACCGTTCACTCCAGCGGTACAGGTGACGGGACCCGGCGCCGTGGACATCATCGTCCCGTGACACGAACGCAACCGCCATCCCACTCCTGCGAGGGCCCGATGATCCGGCATCAACGATTTCGCCGCGTGCGGAGCCCGGCATTGGCGGTCTCGCTCCTTCTCGCCGGGGCGTGCAGCAGTTCCAACGACGTGACATCAACCGCGACCGTACCAACGACTGCGGCTCCGACGGGAACTGTCCCCTCCACAGGTTTCGGTCCGGTGTTGGCGGCCGGGCTCGTCGTCACGTCGCAGGAACAGTCAGGGAACTGGTATGCGTATGTCGCACTCAATCCCGGGACAGTCGCCTCCGGCACGATGGCAACGATCACCGACAAGGCATCGGGCGCCGGACAGACGGAACCGCTGATCGACGGCGGGTTCGATCCCGTTGCCGTCCGCGCCTACGTGGGCGACACACTGGTGGTGAGTGTCGCGACCTCGGCCGGTTTGATCACCGTCGCCTCCGTCGTGGCGGCGATCCGTCCGCCGCACGTGGTGCGGATCACCCCCCCCAAGGACCAGCTCGACGTCCCGATCAACACGAATCTGACCATCGTGTTCAGCGGGCCGCTCGACCCCACCACGGTCACCACGTCGACGGTGCAGTTGCGGCTCGGCGGGGCCATGGTGTCGGGGAATGTTCAGGTGAATCCGTTGATGCCGTGGCTGGTCACCTTCAAGCCGAGTCAGCCGCTTGCGACCGATCAGCCGTACACACTGAGCGTCTCGGGAGCGATCGCCGACCGGAACGGTCTCCTGCTCGACGGACCGGTGACGAGTACGTTCGTCACCGCGGATCCGATGCCGGTCGCATCGATCGTGGTGACGTCGCCGCTGACATCGTTCACCGGGCAGCTCCAGCTCACGGCGACCGCCAGGGATGCCGCCGGAAATGTGCTCGCCGGCCAGCGATTTACCTGGACATCCAGCGACACCAGCATCGCGTCGGTCGACCCGACCGGCCTCCTGACCGCTTCGACGTTGATCGCCGGCGTGGTCCAGATCACGGCGACAGCCGGCGGATTGACCGGTACCACGAGCGTGCAAGCGAACTGTGGCGCGACGTGCCTGAACGTGAATTCCAGCGTCGGCACGCGGACGGTCTCAGGCGTCTTTACCGAATTGATGGCCGACGGCACGATGCAGCGGGTGCCGAACATGCAATACTACGCGTGGGTTCAGGTCCCGCATGAGTACGGGTATTCCACCGGGCCGCGATCGGCCGATGCAACCGGCGCCTACCGGATGGACAGCATACCGGACGGCGTCGTGGCCGTCATGGCGCAGCGGGGCGCTCTCGTGCAGTCCTGCATGGCGACTGGGAGTACGGAAGGTCACGACGCCGTCATCAACGTCACCGTGGTCGATGCGGCGAACCCCAAGCCAGAGCGGATGACGACGGCACCGGCAGTTACCGGCACTGTCTATCGGCTCGTCAATGGAATCAAGACGCCAGTTGCCGGCGCACTCCTTCTGTTCGGCACGTGGGTACCTGACCTGATAACTGCCCAAACCTACAGTGACTCGAACGGTCACTACGCCTTCTGCAATCTCCAGTTCAACGCAGTGTCTTCGGAGGTTCCGATAGCCGGGATCTCCGCAGCCGCGCCGGGCAATGAAACAACAGATCAGTGGGGCTCCGTGAGTGTCTCCGGACCTGGGACAGTGGACATCATCGTGCCATGAGCCACTCGATCACGGCAACCGCTCTCCCGCGTGGCGGATAAGTCGTTGCGATCGCAGATCTGCTTCGTGGCGCTGTTCGTCGGAGCGATCACCGGCGCGGCAGCGCAGGCGCCGGCGTCTCCCGACGCGCTGCGTCAGCACCTGGCGCTGAACGATTCGATCACTGCGGCGCTGGTCCGCGACTATCCGGACACGGCACGGACACTGGTCACGCGGCTCTACGCCGAGATCGCCGATCATCCCGGGGCGAGCGCGTCAACCGGACTCGGCGTGCTACACGAATTGGCTGCGGCCTGGGCGCACGTGTGGAGTGATTCGTTCTTCGTGCGCCAGGCGAACCACTTCGAACGGTGGACACCTCCAGAGCGTCGGACCAAGGTTGCCGTTGACTCGCTACGACTGGCTGGAGCCGCACTCATCGCACGCTCCGGGGCCGATGCCGCCGCTGCCCTCTGGCGACGCTCGCTGCTCGTCGCCCGGTCGATTCACGATTCCGCCGGCGAGGCGGCCGCATTCGGAAATATCGGCATCGCGTTCTGGCAAAATGGCAACCTCGACAGCGCGTCGTGGTATACCGCGAAGAGCCGCGCGATGGCATCGGCGATCGGCGACCGCCGGACCGTTGCCAATGCACTGGTCACGGCGGCGAGCATCGAGAAAAGCTCCGGCAATGCTGCAGCGGCCCGGTCGCTCTATCAGTCTGCGCTCCTCGCGCATCAGCGGATCGGCGACGATCGGGGTGTTGCGGCAGATGAAAACGACCTCGGTGTCCTGGCGCGCGCCGGTGGCGACACCGTGGAGGCGCGGCGGCAGTTCGCGGCGGCGCTGCGGCGGAATCAGGCTGCGGGACGCCGCTCGAAGGCGGCCGACAACCTGGTGAATCTCGCGAATCTTGCGCTTGCCTCGAGCAACGACGCCGAAGCGGCGTCGGGGTACGCGGCAGCACTGGAGATCCGGAATCAGCTCGGTGAACGCGCTGGTGCTGCATCGATCCTGGTCGACATCGGCCTCCTTGCGATGCGGCGAAGTGACTTCGACTCGGCCCGCGCCGCCTTCATCGCGGCTGTGGCGATTCTCGATTCGACCGGGCCAGTACACGACGCGGTGGACGCCCGCGTCAACCTCGCCAACGCGGCAGGCGCGGCCGGGGCGCTCCAATCAGCCGTCGAGGTGCTGTCCGCCGCGGACTCGATCGCGCGCCGAGCCGCGGGCCCGGCGATGGTCGCACGAGTCGCCGTCGCTCGGGGCGATCTCGCGGTCACCTTCAATGCCTATGCGGAGGCCGAACGCGACTATCAAGCCGCGGCAAGGGAATTCCAGCTGGCGCACGACACCGTTGCGACCGCGGATGCCGAGGAGGGATATGCTGAGCTGCTCCTTCGCCGCGGCCAACACCGGCGTGCATTCGACACATTGCTGGCAGTTCGCCGGGCACGAGTCGCTACCGGGGACACGCGCGCTATCGCTTCAGCCGATCTTCTTCTTGGGTACACCGCGGCCGGCGCGGGGGACGCGGCAGCTTCCAGTCGCTACCTCGACGCCGCTGACCGGACCTTTCGCATGCTCGGCGACGTTGCCGGGAGCGCGTCCGTCGCGTCAACACGTGGCGACCTCGCGCTCACCGGCGGACGCTTTGCCGACGCGGAGCAATGGTTCAGTCGCGGCCTCAAGGCGCTGGGAGCGAAGCATGCACCGGATCTGGCATATGCACTCCACGACGGAGAGGGTCAGGCGCTCGCCGCGCAGGGGAAACTCGCCGCTGCAGCCGAGGCGAGCCGCCGGGCGATCACCGCGATCGAAGGCGAAGCGGCAGGTCTCTCCGCCGCCGACAGGCGCACCGGCTTTCGCGCGGACAAGTGGGACACCTATCTCCACCTGGCGCTGTTGGAACACAAGCAAGGCGATGACGTGGGCGCGTTTGATGTGAGCGAACGCGTGCGCGGTCGTGAGATGCTCGAACGACTCGACGGGCTGGCCGCAGCTCACTCGCCGGGAGTCGACCGTGTCATCGCGAGCGCGAGTGGTGTCGCCGCCAGGTTGGCGCCGGATCAGGCGCTGATCGAGTACCTCGTGTCGGACTCGACCACGCTCGCCTTTGTCATCCGGCGCGACGGGATGCGGACCATTGATCTCGGCATCGGGCGCCGCACGGTTGCCGCCGCGGTCGCGTTCGCGCGCGAGATGATCAATCATCCCGCGGCTCATTCCACGAACAGACCGTGGATTCCGCCGCTCAGGCGTCTCGACCGGCTCCTCATCGAGCCGATCGAATCGCGGCACGCGCTCGACGGCGTGAGTCATCTGCTGATCGTCCCGTTCGCGGAACTGCACTACCTCCCGTTCGCCGCGCTGGTGACCTCGGATTCCGGGGCGAGGTACCTCGTCGAGCGCTACGACATCGCGTATCTACCGTCGGCTTCGGTCTGGCTCAACGTTCTCGACCGGAGCGGCGCCCCCGATGCAAAGGGGGTGAAGGTCCTGGCGCTTGCACCGCGCCCCGCGGCGTTGCCAGGCTCCATCGAGGAAGTCCGCGCCATCCGGTCGATTGTTGGTGCGTCAACGAAGGTGCTGACCGGAGACGCCGCAACCGGCGCGGCCTTCAGGGTCGAGGCGCCGCGGTTCTCCGTGATTCACCTCGCGACATTCGGCGTGCTGAATCAGCGCAACCCGCTCAATTCGTACGTCGAACTCGCCGGCGCAGGCGGCCGATCGCAACGCCTGGCGGTCCACGATCTCGTTGGCGTGACGCTACATGCCCGCCTCGTGGTGTTGAGCGCCTGCGAGACGGCGCTGGCGTCCGGCACAGAGACGAACGTGCCCGCCGGAGATGACTGGACGGGGATGGTGCGGGCGATGCTCGTCGCCGGCGCTGACAATGTCCTCGCGACGCTGTGGCCGGTGCAGGACCGTGCGACACCGGCGCTGATGGCAGGGTTCTACCGTGAACTCGTGGCGGGGCGCCCGCTGCCGCTCGCCGTGGCGCTGGCACAGCGCGCCGCGATCCACGACCGTCGCCGCGCCGATCCCGCCAGCTGGGCCGGGTTCGTACTCGTCGGCACGGGACGATAGCGAACCGAGCCGGCGGTTGGGCGTCTAGTTCGTGCCCGACATCGCCGGTGTGCCGTCGGACCACTGGCGCACCGGAATGAGGAGGGTGCGAACGCGCGGATGCGGCAGATCGTCGGAACCATCGATGACCGGCGCGGAGAATCCGCCGGCGCCCCAGATCGATGCCGGGACATTGCCGTCGAAGTAGAACATCAGGTGCGGCATCCAGTGCGTCGCCGGCGTACCGATCATCTGCTGGTGCGAGGTCATGTACGCCATCGCTCCGGGCGCCGGGACCGGGAATTCGCGTGTCACGTAGGCGCGATCGGTGAGGGTGGCGATCTCGCTGGTGGTGCGCCCGGCCAGGACCCACTCGACGCGCTTGCGGATGCCGGGGAGGACGCTCTGGGTGGCGGCGGCGTTGAGACAGTGCGGCGCGCGGCCTCGCGGATCCCAGAAGCCGGGATCGTTGAGCCCCGCAGAGAACGAGCGAAGGACAAAGCAGGTGAAGCCATTGCTGCCGCGCACTGCCTCCTCGAGCCCCTTCCGCGTCATCACGAGGATCGTCGCCGAGTCGGAGATGTTTTTCGGCGCCGCCGTGCGCGCCAGGGCGATCTCCGTGCTGCGATTGGCGATGAGGTACGGCGTGAAATCGCGACCCTGCGCTGCGGCGCTCATGGCGAGCGTCGAGACGGCGACAAACGTGGACGCGACTGCGGTGCGGATCGACATGGCGCGCTCCGGGAAAGGTTACTGCTTCACGAACGTCGCCTGCATCATGCTCACCCACCCGTTGGGATCGAGGGTGACTTCCGCCGGTGCCGCGGCAAGCGGGAAGGTGAATTCGTTGTGCTGTTTGTCGACGATGACCTTGAGCGGGCCGGGAGCACCCTGGGCGGCACCGCCAGCTGCGCGGCCACCACCGGCGCCTCGAGCACCACCCGCTCCCCGCCCCGCGCCGCGCGCACCGGCAGCACTGGCCGCGTCAGCAGCTGGCGGAGGAGCCGGCGGCATCGTCACACCGATCTCGATCGGCATCCGGAAGAGTCCCTGCGTCTGGGTCTGATCGAGAGTGACGCGGAGCGTTTTCGCGGTGGAGTCATAGTGCCACGACCCGGTCATCTGCAGGATTCCGCCACGATTGAGCCATTCGGGGAAATACCAGCCGAGGTCCTTGCCGTCGTCGGGGCACGCGGGATTGGCGGCGCAGGCGTCCTGCATGGCGTGCCGGAAATCGTCGGTGCTGGCGTTCCTGTTCTGGAAGCGCGAGTAGTAGAGACGGATGCCGTCCCAGAACGGCTCGGTGCCAAGAACGCCGCGCAGCATGTGCAGCACCTGCGCCCCGCCCTGATAGACCTGCGCGTTGTTGGCGATGACCTGCGAGATGTTCGACAGGTTCTTGTGAACGATCGTCGATTGCGGATTCGCCAGCGCATAGCGCATGGCACCTGCCGCGCTCCGCTTGACGCCATCGAGGTAGGCGTCGTGGCCATCCTGGTATTCCTGGTAGAGCAGCGCGAAGTAGGTCGCGAAGCCCTCGCTCAACCAGACATCGTCCCAGTCGCTCTCGCTGGCGGAGTTGCCGAAGTACTGATGGGCCATCTCGTGGGCGAGGAGTTGCCGGCCGGGGATGCCGTTGTACCCGTAAAAGATGTCGGAGGCGAGTTCCATTCCGCCGCCGACCGTGTTGGCTTCGACCTGCGCCAGTTTTTCGTACGAGAACGGGCCGATGTGATCGATGTAGAACTCGAGGATCGGCTGGGTGTAGCCGCCGAACCCCTTGAAGGTGTTGTCGTGCTCCTGGGGGAAGGCCCACGACGACATCGCAATGCCGTGATACTCGCCGAAGTAGTCGACGGCGTATGGTGCTGCGGCGAGCGAGAACTCCCAGGTCGGAATCGGGACCTTCTCGTCCCAGGTGGTGCGGCGCATGCCGTTCGGCAGGTCGATCTGCTGGGTGAGAAGGCCGTTGGAAATCACCTGGTACTTCGCCGGCGCGGTGACGATCGTCGTCTTCGGCGCCTTCATCGAGATATGGTCGATCGTGGCGAGCCAGTTGTGCGCCAGGTTGGGCCAGTCGTTGCTGACGAACGACCGGTCGCCGTACTTGTTGTTGGCGATGCGGAATCCGGTGGCGGGCGTGCCGTGGTACGCGAGCGAGAGCGACAGGTGCTCTCCCGCGCGCGATGACGACGGGAAGGTGATGTGCAGCAGATCGCCGCGCTGCGTGTACGTCAATGTCCGATCACCCTCGGTGACCGCCGTGACCGTCATTCCGGTCGTCGCAGCGCCACCTCCACCATTCGCCTGCCCCGACAATCCCCCCGGCCCGGCGCGGCCGACACACGGATCGCCCGGCTCCGCGGCGGGGGCACCCTTGGGGCGCGGGCCGCAGAGATCAAGGTTCAACCCGGCGATGCCATCACGTGACAGGTCGAGATCGACGATTTCCTTCATGCTGATTTCGTCGCTGCTGTCGCTCAGCGTGACATCGAAGGTGTAGCGGGTGATCCTGATTCCCGGTTGGCGCGGGTAACTGTCCTGCGCCGGCGCTGTCTGCGCCATGCTGATGAGTGCACCGAGCACGGCAGCTGCGGTCGATGCATACCGGACAATCCGATTCGGATCGGTTGGCACGGGATCCCCTGGTTTGGCTGGATGGTAGGTGTTCGAATATGCTGGCGCAGACGGTGGCTGACAACGCGCCGGGCGCTCGGCATCGGCAGGCCGCGTTGGGCGGACTCTATGGCGCGCCGCTCCGAATCGGCAGGGCGCCTGGGCCGGCCTTAACCGCTCGCCGCGCCGTCCGGCCGACGCGCCTGCGCGCGGTCGGCTCGGCGGCGCAAGAGGCTCGCGAGTTCAAGGCCGGCCGGCGACGCCCCGATTCGAAGCGACTCCGCGAAGAGGTGTGGGATCTCTGTGAAGAAGCGCACTGCTCGATCGTCCGCCTCATGACTATTCCAAGGATGATCGATGAAAGAACTCGAGCCGCTGGAGCGCGACAGCGAAACGCAGTGACGTGTGAAGATCAGCCCGACGAGCTGATCGGCCCGTCGAGCGCCGATCGGATACCCTCCAGCAGTTCGTCCATCGTCCACGGCTTGGAGATGAACGGGATCCCCGAAGGCATTCCGGCACTGGATCCAGCCTCCGAGCGAGCGTAGCCGCTCGCCACCAGGAATCGGATCGCACCGATCTCGCTGGACGCCCGGCGATACAATTCACCGCCGCCCATCCGCGGCATCACCAGGTCGGTGAAGACGAGATCGATCGCCGACGATCGTTCGTGCAGCAGTCGCAGGGCAGCTTCTCCGTCCTCGGCAACAATGACGGTATACCCCCGCGATTCCAGGATCCGTTTCGCCACCCGCCGCAGCATCTCCTCGTCATCGACGATGAGTACCGTCTCGTGGCCGCGGTAGTCCGGCTTGCTGTCCGTGGCAGCAACGGACGCTACGTTCGCGGCACCGGCGGCGCCGGGAAAGACGAGACGCACCGTGGTTCCGTGGCCCAGTTCGCTTTCGACATCGACAAAGCCGCCGTGCTGCGTCATCAGGTCCTGCACCATCGCCATGCCAAGCCCGGTCCCGACACCGGGGGGCTTGGTCGTAAAGAATGGATCGAAGACGTGCAGGCGCGTTTCCGGCGTCATGCCGGTGCCGGTGTCCTGTGCGGAAACGCTGACGAAGCGACCGAGATCGGATGCCCTTCCTCCGGCGCGCCGCCGCCCGTCCGATCTCGCCACGATGAACCGGAGGTCGCCGCCACCGGGCATCGCATCGCGGGCGTTGGTCGCGAGATTGAGGAGGATCTGCTCCACGGCGCTGGGATCGACGAGCGCCATCCGATCGCCGCCCTCGAAGACCACGTCAACGGTGATGCTGACCGGCAGAATCCGCCGCAGCACGCCGGCGACCCGCTCGGCGATCTGGCCGAGATCGGCGGGACGCACCGCGAGTTGCGCCACCCGCGAGATCCCCATCAGCTGCTGGATCATCGCCTTGCCGCGCTCGGCGGCGCTCTGCAGGTCTCGCAGCTCATCGCGGTGCGCCTCCGCCGCCATGGCATCGAGCAGCCCGGCGTTGGCCATGATCACGGAGAGGATGTTGTTGAAGTCGTGCGCGATGCCGCTGGCGAGCATCCCCACTGCTTCCATCTTCTGCGCCTGGCGCAGCTGTTCCTCGAGCACCTGGCGATCGGTCACGTCGCGCGCGTGGATCACCAATCCGCTCACGCCCGGGACGTTGACCATGTTCCACGTGGCCACTTCGACGACGCGCCACGTACCGTTCTTGTGCCGCATTCGGCATCGCAGCGGGGCGTGCGCGGCTCCGGGCTCCACCGCGCGCCCGAGCGCCTGCTCCATCGAATCAAGATCCTCGGGGTGGATCAGGTCGCGGACGTTCCCTCCCCTCCAGTCGTCCGGGGCAAAGCCGAGGAGTGCCTTCGCCGACGGACTCTGGTAGCGGATGCTGCCGCTGCCGTCGACGATGGTGATCAGGTCCGACGAACTTTCGATCAGCGAACGAAATTGCGCTTCGCTCTCCACCAGGCGCGCCTCGGCGGAGGCGCGCTCGCGGGCGTTGGCAAGCGCCTCCATTGCGAACGACAGATCCGACGCAAGCGCCACGAGCAGGTCGATATGCTCGTCGTTGAACCACTGCGGGTCGCGTGCGTAGATGGCGAGGGTATGCGTCACGCGATTGCCGGTCGTGATCGGGAAGCCGGCAGCGACGCGATATCCCTGTGCCAGCGCCCGGTCGCGCCATGGGCCGTCCCGCGAGTCGGCCGCGATGTTCCGGCTCACGAAGGGGATGCCGGTTCTCGCGGCATCCCCAGAGGGACCCTGCCCGTCGCGGTCGTCGTCGATGCCGAAGTGGTAGCTGCGGACCACGTCGATTCCCGATCCGGCGCGCTGCGACATCGGGTCGATCCGTCGCTCCTCCCAGTTGACCGATCCGGCCCACGCCATCGCGAAGCCGCCGTCGTCGACGATGATCCGGCAGGCGCCGTCGAGAAGTTCGAATTCATCGTGTGCGCGCAGAATCAACTCGTTGACCCGCGTCACGACGACGTACAACCGGTTCAGTCCGGTCGCCTCCTCTTCGGCGCGGTCGACGCGGCCGCCGATCACGCGCGACGCAGCGTACACCGCGGCACCCATGACCGCGACCGAGAGCACGGTGTTGAGCAGCGAACCGAATGCCGGCGAGATCCCGGCGAAGAGCCGAACGGTGAGCACGTCGGTGCCGATCACGATCAGCACCGTCAGCGGAAGGAACCAGCGCGAGAGTTGCGCGCGCACCGACGGGCCGGCAAGGATGCGAGTCGGCCAGCTTGCCGGTCCCGCCGCGGCGATCGCGGCAATACCGAGCGCGAGTGTGGCGAGCGCCGACCAGAGCGAGACGGGGCGCAGGGTGCCACGAAGGAGGAGCGGCACCTCGTACAGCTGACTCAGCGCGACGACACCGCCGATGCACGCCGGCACCACGGCGAATGCCCCCGCCGACCGGCGCCAGCGATCGCTGCCGAGCGCGATGATCGCCGCCGCGAGAAAGGCGAGCGTCGGGATGCCAAGGGGATTGGTGGACCGCCCCGCCATCGGCGGAAGGAGCGCGAACGGCCAGAGTTTTTCGATGTCGAACGACGAACCGGTCATCGTCGCACCGAGCGTTGCGACGACCGCGACGACAACAAGGATTCCGACGACCAGCGACGCGCGCCGGGTGAACCGCGATTCCGGTGCGCGAACTTCGAAGAGGAGCACGATCGCGATGAGGAGGACGAGGAGTCCGACCCATCCGGCCGCGGGAGGCGCATTGGGCGGGTAGAGCGGGAGGATCGAGATGCCCGGGATGCGATCGACGACGGCGAGCACGGCGATGATCGCGGCGATCGATGCGCCGGCGGTCGCCACGGTCGTGAAACGTTCATCCGTCGCGTCGGCCATCGTCCCTCCCAACGCTAGTATACGGACCAGAGCGGCAGTCAGGAAGACACGGTTCGCGCCGCGACGAATCGGCAGGGCGCCGATTGCGTCCGAGACCGCGCCGAATCGGCAGGGCGCCGATTGCGTCCGAGACCGCTCCGAATCGGCGGGGCGTCTGGGCCGGCCTTAACCGCTCGCCGCGCCGTCCGGCCGACGCGCCTGCGCGCGGTCGCCTCGGCGGCGCAGGAGGCTCGCGAGTTCAAAGCCGGCCGGCGACGCCCCCGATCCGAAGCGGTCAGCGAAGATCCAGTTGTGGATCCCGATTGGTCCTGCGCGTCACAGCAACGGGCACCCAGTCATTGCTGCCCCCCCGATCTCGAAACGCAACCATCGTCATCACGCGATGGCAGGAAGGACATCACAGTGCAATCACGAATCAAGAGCCCGGTGCAAACAATCCCCGGCTCGCTCGAAGCGCTCCGAAAGCTGAACGATGGGGCGATGCAGACCGGCGTTCCGGCAACAACACTCCTGCTCGTGGCGATCCGCGCGAGCCAGATCAATAGCTGCAGCGTCTGCACCGACATGCACACTCGCGAGCTCAGGCAGCTGGGCGAGAACGAGACGCGACTCAACATGATCGCGGCGTGGCGCGAAGCGCCGTATTTCACCGACGCCGAGCGGGCGGTCCTGGCGCTCACCGAAGCGGCGACGCGGATCGCCGATCGACCCGACGCCGTCACCGACGCAATCTGGGACGAAGTGGCGAAACATTTCGACGAACGCCAGCTCGGCGCCATCGTGCTGGCAATCGCTTCGATCAATGCGTGGAACCGGCTCAACGCGGTGACGCGGCAGATCACCGGTGAGTGGGTACAGCAGTGGATCGCGCCACCGGGTGGCGCGGCAGCGGCGAAAGCGGCGTGAACCACCGCTGAATCCGCCATGAGAAATGCCGGACGCGGATTGACAGAAGAGATCGCGAGATCAATTGTTTCGGTTGAATGGCCCAACCGCTCCAGCGTTTCATTTCGAGGCTCACGCCGGTTGCCCTCGCCGCATGCGCCAGCACGTCGGAGCAACCGGCAGCGCCGTCGGTCCGCCAATTCATCACACCGGCGGTGGCAGCGCAGCTCGATGCGGCCGGGCATTTCGTCATCGGCGCGCCGAATGGTGCCGACGGGATCGCCGCGACGCACGCCGACTCGCTCGCGGCGATCGCGGCGGCGCAGTTCGGGCCCGACAATGCAGAGACGCTCGACGCCGAGCATGGGGGAGTGATCGCCTTCGACTCCGTCGCGGACTGTGGGCGGACGTACTATGCCCAAACACCATTCGCGCCCGACGAAGTCGCGCTCGATCCCGCTGTGCGTCGCGCCTTCACCTCATGGTGGGGAGTGTCGCTCTGTCAGGATGGTCAACCGGCGTTGAGTGTTGCGGTCTCGGTCGCGGCGAACGACGTCGGCATCATCAACGACTCGATCACATTTCCTGCGAACGGCGCAGGAGATGAGTTCAGCAGTATCGGCATTCCGGTGACGTGGGCGGGTCCAGTGCCTCGGTCGCCCGAAGACGCCGTGATCGCGATCGGCGAGACAACCCGCGTGCTGATCGATTCGGTGCCGCAGCTGGAATCGCCGTCTCCCGATCGCGGGCCTCCGCAGGCCGCGCTCTGGCGTGTCGTCCTGGTAAACCCTGTCACGGTCCAGGGGACAACGACCGGATTGTATCTCACCACCAGGGTGCTGTACTACGGGCTGACGGCGTCGCTCAGTGGTGACGTCGACAGCGTATCAATCGCGATTCCGACGGGCAACCAGCCCACGGATTACACCGCAACACTCACCACGGGCGGAACCGTCACCATCCCGATTCTCCCGGGCCACCCGGTCTACTTCGAAGCGGCGACAATCATCCGGTGATCGCGGGTCGACGCCGCCCGGCGTCAACCAGTTCTCCTGTCGGTGCTACGGATTCACGACCACGAACTTCACCCCGCCACCCGGCTTGTCGACTACGAGCACGGTGCGCAACGCCCCCTCCGGAACGCTGAACGCGTCGCTGGCGCCCAGGGTATCGGGCATGCCAGGGTTGGGGCCCGCGTTGGTCGCGACGGTGTCGGAGACCAGCACATTCCAGTTGCCGGGGGTACTCTGCAGATAGGGTGAGATGGTGCCGTAGAGGAAGGGAAATTCGACGCGAATCGGCGTGCCGAAGTCGGGCTGCGTGCGCCAGATGTCGATCCGGCCGGCGTTCTGCGCGAGGTTGGCGACACGGACCTTCGTTGCACCAGCCGGGACGATCGAATTGGTATCCGCCATGATCGCGGGCGTCAGCCTTCCACCGGAATCGACGGCGACAGCGAGGACGAGCTTGTTCGGAGCGAACTCCGCCATCTGGGCGTTGCCGGCTCCCCCGCCAACCGGCCGGAACTCGACGAGGTGCTCGCCGCTGTCGACGGCGAAGACCGAGGAGATGACACCCGTCGCGAACGACGATGATGACACCGGCGCGCCGTCGACAAAGACTTGCACCGCCGCGACTGCCTGCGAGCCGTTGACCACCCGCAATTGTCCGCCGGTTCCGCCGGTCACGACTTCAGTGCCACCTGACGAACATGCGGCAACAAGCAGCAGCATCGATATCGATATCGTGCCACGTTGGTTACGCGAAATCATCGATCCTCCGAGTGCGGGTCCGTGTCCCGGTTGAATCTCGGTAACCGCCGCGACGGTGTCCACCATCCGGCCGACGTGGGGCCGTTCCGAATTGCCGGCCCAGACGCCCTGCCGATTCGGACCGGCCCGGGATCAGATCTTTCCGAGCGCAGCCTTCGCGAGGGCGAGTTCCACGCCCTTCTTCGCGTCGACCGACATGGCCGCGTCGTAGACGGTGGCCTTGAAGGCGTTGGCCCCCTTCTTCACCATCAGCATGACCTGGGTTCCCTGGATGAGGAAGTAGCTGTCGTCGCCGACTCCCGCGGAGCTCATCGAGTTTCCCTTTGCCGCAGCCGCGACCTGCGTTGCCATCCCCTTGGCGCCGTCGAAAAACGTGGCGGGCTGCGTGTTGAGGGTGACGACGGTCCCCTGGGCGGTCCAGGTGCAGGTCTTCACGAAGGTCGGCGTGACGTGCGTCCCCTGGCCAACGGTCTTGCCGGCGGCGGCTGAGACCTGTGCGACGGTGACAAGGGTGCAGGCGTCGAGCTGGGCCGGCGCCTGGGCCTGGGTTCGCGGCTGGGTCTGACCTGCGAGTGGCATCGCCGCGGCCACGAGGAGTACCACGGCGGAGCGCGGAACGGAGCGGGGCGGGATCATCGGACAACTCCTTCGCGGGATCGTCAGGAGGCGGCGGAAAAGAATGTAGCTCTGCAGACAGATCCGGGATGCCGCTGCGGATTCGCGACAATGATCCGACCGGACGCGACCGCTAGTCCCCGCCGCGACCTCCGCCCCGTCCCCCTCGCGCCACCGGCGCCTTCCATGGTTCGACTCGTGGGAGAACCGGCAGCACTTCGGCGAGGACGACGCCGCGCCGCATCGACGGCACACCGTGCACATACACCACGAGGCCGGCGATAGGCGACTCGACATCGCCGGTCTTCTTGCCGAGAAAGTCGGTCGTGTAGCCGAGAATTCCTCCCCTGGCGATGACGGAATTCGGGCGCGCCACGGCGAACCAGACGCCGTCGCCCTTGGCCGCGATCCGTGGACCGGAGCCATCGAGGTAGATCACCCGACCCCTGGCTCGAGTGGCGGGACGCGCCAGCATGCCAAGGGCGGCGAGCATGTTGAGTGAACCGTTGATGTCGGTGGTGATGTCGGCCGGCGTCACCATTCCGCTCCGTCCGGTGCCGACGAGGAGGACTGTCTGATCACGAATGACGCCCTGCCCCGCAAGGGTTCCACCGGCACGCGGCGATGACGGATCGCGATCGGTGATCAGGATATGATTCACCCCGAAGGCACGCGCGAGCTTGACCGCTTGTGAATCGGTCGCGCGACCGGTTCGCACCGCATCAACGAACGGCGCACCGACATCTTCGTCAAGATCACCGCCATGGAAATCGACGAGCACATTGGCCTGCGCCACGACCTGCTGGGTCAGCGCCCACATGGCGCGTTGGCTCTGGGTTCCGGTGCTGTCGCCGGGATAGCCGCCGACCATCGTCTTCCTGTCGACCGGATTGATCACCGGCGTCATCGAGGTGAATGACGGCACATTCACGACCGGAACGATGATCACCGTCCCGGCGAGCTTCGCCGGATCGATGCGCGGAATCAGCCGTTGCATCGCGATTGACGTGGCGTACTCGGTGGCGTGGGTCCCGGCGATC
Organism: Gemmatimonadales bacterium; assembly: GCA_036500345.1. Taxonomy (NCBI): domain Bacteria; kingdom Pseudomonadati; phylum Gemmatimonadota; class Gemmatimonadia; order Gemmatimonadales; species Gemmatimonadales bacterium. The sequence continues at coordinate 106,682 of DASYCE010000011.1, forward strand.
AATGCGACAACCGGACCGGGCCGGGCCCCGTGCACGACGGCAACCTGGATCGTGAGCGCAGAGTCGACACCGGCGGGGATGTCGAGGACCCCGGTCGCGGTCGTACCGGGAGCAGCGTGGGCGGTGCCGACGATGAATGTCGATCGGTCGGCGTGCTGGGCGCTCGCAGCCGACGCGAGGAGGAGTACGGCACCGGCGGGCAGAAGGGAGATTCGCATGGGCGAGAATGCTAGCTGCGGGCCCGCGCGATCTCCATCGGCACCCGATCGGGGCAATGCGCGCCGCCCCGGCAAGCGACTTCAGGGTGCATATTTGGCGATGCTGTCGCCGATCATCCGGGAGATGCACGATGCCTGAAATCGCTCTCATCACTGGCGCCGCCGGCGCGCTTGGCTCGCAGCTGGCGCGCACTCTCGCCGCTCGCGGCGACAAGCTCGTCCTCGTCGATGTGGAAGCGGCGCGACCGCGCCTCGAATCAGTCGCGAAAGAAACTGGCAATGCCGCAATCATCGCCGGTGACATCGCACTCGATGCCACCTGGAAGGACGGGCTTCCGCGAGTGATTCGCGAGCTCGGCGGCGCGCCGACGATCGCGGCGCTGATCGCGGGAACGTGGCGCGGCGGGAAGCCGCTGCACGAAGCGACCGACGACGAGACATGGCGGACGGTGATCGACACCAATCTCGAAACAGCGCATCGCTCCTTGCGCGCCATTCTCCCCGCAATGGTCTCGGCGAAGCGCGGCAGCGTGGTGATGATCGGCGCGCGGGCGGCGGTGCAACCGTGGACCGCCGCCAACTCTGCCGCCTATGCCACAGCGAAGGCGGGGGTCGTGGCACTGGCGAAGGCGGTCGCCGCCGAGACACTGGAGCATGGCGTCCGAATCAATGCGGTGTTGCCGAGCACGATGGACACGGCGGCGAACCGGAAATCGATGCCGAACGCCGATCCGTCGAAATGGGTGTCACTCGAGTCAGCTGCAGGAGTGATCGCGTTCCTGCTGAGCGACGAGGCGCGCGACATCAGCGGAGCCGCAGTGCCGGTGTACGGACGGTCGTGACGCCGTGAACATCGCCGCCTTGTTGCTCGCCACACTCGCTCTTGCGGGCGCAGTCGCAGGCCTCCTGGTGATGATACGGCTGATGAAACCGCTTTTCGTCTTGCCGAATCTCCTCGACGATTCCGATATGTCGCCCGAACGCCGCGATGCGGTTGGCCGGGCCGAGAGAGCGGTGCGTCGGGGGATGCGTTTGGTGCAATGGCCGGTGATCGCGATCACGCTCCTCACCGTCGTCATTTCGGCGCATGCAGGTTCGCGTTGGGCTTCAATCGTGGTTCTTGCTCCCGGACTGTCCATCGCCCTTGTGTGGCAGACTGTCGGGATGCGCCGGTGGTGGAAATGGGCGATCCAGCAGGACGCCGACATGTTGCTGGTGGAAGAACTGGCCGAAGAAGCGCGGATGATCAGTCCGCGTACTTCCTGGTTTGGGCGTCGGGCGCGCCGGACGTGGATGCGACTCCCCGAGCCCCAGGACAAGCCGCCCCAGATCGACGCCGATCCCACGTATTATTAGGCCCATCCTGATTTCAACCCGACCTCGGCAGGGCCTTTGACCGATCTCCGTTCGCGGGTGCAGGAGTCGCTCGCCCCGGCGTACACCCTCGAGCACGAGCTCGGCGGCGGCGGGATGTCCCGCGTCTTCGTCGCCACAGAGCAGCGGCTCGGCCGCAAGGTCGTCGTCAAGCTCCTCTCTCCCGAACTTGCAGCGACGCTCTCAACCTCGCGCTTCGAACGTGAGATCCAGGTCGCTGCGTCACTGCAGCAGGCGAATATCGTCCCGGTCCTCGCTGCCGGCGATGTCGACGGCCTGCCGTATTACACCATGCCGTACATCGAGGGCGAATCGCTCCGCGCCCGGCTGAGCCGGGGACCGCTCCCGACCAGCGAAACCGTGAGCATCCTCCGCGACGTGGCGCGTGCGCTGGCTTACGCGCATGCTCGCGGCGTGGTGCACCGCGACATCAAGCCCGACAATGTCCTCCTCTCCGGGCACACCGCAGTCGTCACCGACTTCGGGATTGCCAAGGCAATCGCGGCGGCCGCCGAGGGACCGACCGGCGCCACGCTCACTCAGCTGGGGACGGCGGTGGGTACGCCGGCGTACATGGCTCCGGAGCAGGCCGCCGGCGATCCCGCGACCGATCACCGCGCCGACATCTACGCCTTCGGCTGCCTGGCGTACGAGCTGATCGCCGGGCGGCAGCCGTTCGCGGGGCTCCCGCAGCACAAGCTCCTCTTTGCGCACATGAGCGAGATGCCGCAGGCAGTTGGTGAGTTGCGTGCCGATTGTCCACCGGCACTCGCCGCGCTGGTGATGCAGTGCCTCGCCAAGGACCCCCTGTCGCGCCCCGGGAGTGCAGACGAATTGCTCCGGCGTCTCGATGCGGTCGCGTCGCCGGCGTCCGCAGCGGCGCTTCCCTCGATCCTGATCGGCGGGAGGCCGACGCTCTTCAAGGTGATCGTGGCGTATGCCGTCGCGTTCATCGTTGTTGCCGTTGTCGCGCGGGCGGCGATCATCGCGATCGGTCTCCCCGACTGGGTCTTCCCCGGCGCGCTGATCGTCATGGCGCTCGGCCTGCCGATCGTGCTCGTCACGGCGTACACGCAGTACGTCGCGCATCGCGCCGCGAGTGCGACACCGACCTACACGCCGGGTGGCACGCAGTCGCTGGGCGGGGCCCATGGTACGATGGCGACGCTGGCGATCAAGGCGAGCCCGCATCTGTCGTGGCAGCGGACTGTTCGCGGCGGGATCATCGCGGTGACCGCGTTCACGCTGATCGTTGCCGGCTTCATGACGCTGCGCGCGATGGGGATCGGGCCGGCGGGGACATTGATGGCGTCAGGGAAGCTCGCGTCAAACGCCCGAATCGTCGTCGCGTCGTTCGATGCCCCAGGTGCCGACTCCTCGCTCGGCTCGACGATCGGCGAGGCGGTCAAGACGAATCTCGCCGAGAGCAAGGCGGTACGTGTCGTGCCGACATCGGCAGTGGTCGCCACGCTGGAGCAGATGCAGCGCCCCGATACCGCCAAAGTTGATTTCACGACCGCACGTGAGATTGCGCAGCGGAGCGGTGCCAAGGCGGTGGTCGCCGGAAGTGTGGTCTCAGCAGGAGCCGGCTACGTGATTACCGTGCGGCTGGTCAGCGCCGAGACCGGAAATGATCTCGCGTCGTTCAGCGAATCGGCAAAGGACGCGGGCGACCTGATCCCGGCGATCGATCGTGTCACGCGGAAGCTGCGCGGCAAGATGGGCGAATCGCTCAAGTCGGTGCACGACGCGCCGCCGCTCGAGCAGGTGACAACGGCATCGATCGGCGCTCTCAAGAGTTACGCCGAGGGGCTCCGGCAGAACGACCAGGTCGGCGACTACGTCACCGCCATCCAGAGTTTCAATGACGCCATTCGCCAGGACAGCAACTTCGCGATGGCGTGGGTCCAGGTGGCGTATTCGCATTACACGATCGGCGGTGCGGCGCACACTGCCGCGGGCAACGCCGCGATGACGAGGGGCTTCCAGCTGCGCAATCGGCTCCCCGACCGGGAACGTTACAACGTCGAGGGAGCCTACTACCTCACGGTGCTGAATGATCATTCCAAGGCGATTCCGGCATTCCGGCGCGCGGTCGCTCTTGATTCAACCGACCTGGACCCGGCCAACTCGCTGGCCGTTGCCTATTCGGACGTCAACGATCACGACAACGCGGTTGCGATGTACGGGCTCGCGCTGCGTGACGATTCGATGAACGGGACGCTGCTCAATAACCTGGCGCAGGAATATCTGATCCAGGGTGACCATGCTCACGTCGATTCAGTGTTGAAGCTGTTCGCGTCGCGCCACATCGCCTTCCCCACCGGTCCGATCCGGTACAGCGATCTCTGGAACCGGCATCAGTACGATTCCGCAGAAGCACTGGCCCACGTTGGCGTCGACAGCGCCGGCACTCCCCTCGGCAAGGCCAACGCGGAGGGTGGGGTCCAGGTGCTGGCACGACTCAAGGGAAGATTGCAGGAAGCGGAGCGGTTGACGCTCCAGACGACGGCGATGCGGGCCAGGTTTGCCGCCGACACCGCCAGTCCGTATGACATCGCGGCGTTTCATGCGGTCGACGATGGGCTGCTGCGGGGCGACGTCAAGCGGGGCGTCGCGGACCTCGACGCCGCACTCCAGGCAAATCCGCTCGGATCGATTCCGGCCGCGAAGGACAACAGTACGGCGCTGGCCTGGGACTATGCCATGCTCGGCGAACCGGCCAAGGCCCGGGACGTGTTGAACAAGTTCGTGGCGAGGGCCGATTCGCAGACGGCCCGGGAGAATGCGAACGGCGTGCTGAGGACGCGGGCGCTGATTGCCATGGACGAGGGACGGACCGACAGTGCGATTGCGTACATCCGCAAGACGACGATCGCGGCGGATGGCATGCCGACCTCCGATTGCCTCTGCGTTCCCTACCTGCTCGGGATTGCGTACGATCGAGGCCACAACGCCGATTCGGCGAGGAAGTATCTCGGCCAGTATGTCGACCGTCGCGGCGCCGGCGGATACAACCTTGACCCGCAATTCCTGGCGCTTTCACTGCAGCGGCTCGGCGAGCTCTACGAGCAGGCGGGCGACACGAAGCGCGCGATCGATTACTACACCCGGTTCATCGATCTCTGGAAGAACTCGGACCCGGATCTGCAACCGCGGGTGAACGAGGTGAAAGCGAAGGTCGCGGCGCTGACTCGCGGGAAGGGGTGATCGCGTCGGCCACGACGATCAGTGCGCCCGCCGGAGCCCGGCTATTGCCTCTGCGTTGGATGGATCGATCGCCAACGCCCGCTCGAACCAGTTGATCGCCGCCGCGTTCTGGTGCCGCGCCAGCGCAAGATCTCCCTCCGCCGCGAGCACGTCTGCATCGTTCCCGTTGAGCGCAATCGCGCGCCCCAGATAGGCGCTTGCGGAGTCGAGTGAATGCGCGTCGAGCATCGCCCGCGCGGCGAAGAACAACACTCGTTCGTCGTGATCGCCCAGCGCCACCCCCTTCTCCGCTTCCTGCATTGCATCGGCCACCCGTCCGGCATCGGCGTACGCGAGTGACAGCAATGCATGCGCCGAACCGGCACCGGGCTGTCGGCGGGTGAGTTCCTCGAGCACCGGAACCGCCCGAAGTGCCTGATGTTCCTGCAACAACAGTCCGCCGATCAATCCGAGCAGATCGTCGCGCGACGGATCGACCGCGGCGGCTTGTTGAAACGCGATGATGGCATCGTCGGTCCGCCGGACCATGAGGTCGAGCTGGCCCAGCGCGAGAAGCGTCTCCACCCGCGGCTCCATCGACGCCGCGCGGCGCAGGGAGATCAAGGCCGCGGTGGTGTCGCCCGATGCGAGGAATGCCCCACTGAGCGCCACAAGGAGCGTGTCGTTGCCGAAGCCACGCGGATAGTGCCCGAGGATGCTGTCCGCGTCACCGTACCTGCGATGGACGAAGTCGTTAGCGGCGACGCGCAGGGTTGCGTCGGCATACGTCGAATCGAGCGCAAGGGCATGCCGGTAGTCGGCGTCGGCTTCATCGGCGCGCGCGACGTTACGCTCGGCGATCGCGACGCCGAGGTTGTACCAGGCACGGGCATTGTTGCGAAAGACGACGGTGGCACCGCGCCACAGTTCCTCCGGCTGGCGCCAGGTCTCGCTGCGACGGAAGGTGCATGCGGCGAGCGCCACCACAGCGATAGCCCCACAGGCAGGCGCGATCGCCGGCAGAGTCACCGTGGACTGCTTCCGGTCACGGATCCAGTCCGTGAGGGCCACCGCCCCGATCACGAGCAATACGATGACCGCCGCGAGCGGGAGATACATGCGCCGCTCGGCACCGATCTCCGTGGCGATCGGCACGATGCTCGATGAGGGAGCGAGGATCGCTAAGAACCAGACGCCGAGGAATGCGAGCGGCTTCAGTCGATCGGCGCGAAACCATGTGACGATGGTGGCGACGAGGAGGATCGCGATGACCACGAGCCCCGGGACGGCGGTCCCGCCGGTGATCGGCCGGGATCCGTAATCGATGGTCAGTCGAGCCGGCCAGATCGCCAGCCCCAGATAACGGGTGATGATCCACCCCTGAGACGTCAGATACGCGAGCCATGAGATCGGCGCGCGAAGTCCCGCCCAGGCGCCTCGTGGTTGCCCAAGTTGAAGCGCAATGAGGATTCCCCACGTCGCTGCGAGACAGGCGTAGAACCGGCGCCGGTTGCGGAGCAATGGGGCGGTCAGGTCATGCCAGGCGTCGAGGCGGAATGCGCGGTCGTAGAGGACGACGACGAGTGGTGCGGCGATCATCACCTCTTTCGATCCCATTCCGAGCGCGCAGGCGATGACGCCGACGACATACCAGCGGTGGTCGTGGGCCTCCCAGGCTCGAATCGATGCGTAGACCGTCGCGATGAAACAGAACCCCATCAGGAGTTCGGTCCGCTGCGTGATATAGTCGACGGCATCGGTCTGCAGCGGATGGATGATCCACGCCGCCGTGATCGCCAGCGCGAGCCCATCAGCGCGAGCGCGCCAGCGTTCTGCCAGGCGGGCGCTCTGCAACGTGCGGCGGATGATGCCGAAGAGGAGCAGCGCCGTCGCAAGATGAAGGAGCAGATTCGTGACATGGAAGACGACAGTGGCGTTGCTTCCGCCAACTCCGACGACGGCGCCGATCGCCTGATCGATGGCGAGCGACAGGTTGGCGACCGGCCGGCCGCTTGTCGCGGTGTGAGGCGACGGTGACAGCGGACCGCTGAGCGGCCAGAGATGCTGAATGCTCGAGTTGCGCTGGACGGCATTCTGGTCGTCGAAGACAAAGGGCGCGGTGAGCGCGGGAGCGAACGCGATCGACGCGAGGACGAGGACGGCGCCGAGTTGAAGCGTGAAACGCCGAATAGGGGGCAGTGGCGAAGATCGCTGCATCGTCCGTCTGGCAAGGGGCGGCTCGCGGAGCCGGCGGACTCCGCGATGCGACAGAGATCGAGTACCGTGCCGGCACGGTAAATATGCTCGGGAGGTGGCGCCGGTGCGATTGGCCGCACCTGGAGACCGGGCGCCGCTACGGGAGCAGCTGCAGGGTGAGGTGCGACGGCGCGGCCCGGGTGTGCCAGATCCGCTGTTCGGCGGACTGGAAGTCGCTCGGTCGCGCGTCGAAGATGTTGTCGATGAACTGCTGCGGATTGCGATCGTACAACGGGAACCAGCTGCTTTGCACCTCGACCATCATCCGGTGGCCCGTGACGAACCGGTAGTACTGCTGGTGCAGGTCGACGTCGAACGGGATGATGCGATTGGACGGGATCGCCACTGCGTGATCGAACCCCTTCCAGTAGCGCCCCCGCACGATGTCGGCGTTGACCATGAGTCGGTAGCCGCGTGCGTTGCCGCTGTCGGGAAAGAGATCGATCAGCTTGACGACCCAATCGGCGTCGGTGCCGCTCGTCGATGCAAAGAGGTGTGCGGTCACGTTCCCTGCGATGACGACGTCGTGCTCGAGTGGTGCCGATGTCCAGGTGGCGAGATCACGGCGCGCGCCGAGAAACTGCTGGTCCTGCATCAGCCACTTCTGCCAGCCGCTGCCATCCCGATCGTGTGGCAGGTACGGGACCGGTGAGGCGGGGTCGGAACGATACGAGAGATACCCGCTGTCATCGGACCGCGTCGCGGCCGCGGAATCGAAGCGCAGCACGCCGTTGGCGGACAGATAGATGTTCCGGTCCTTTGCCTCGGCCGGCGGCCATTGCTCAAGCGCGCGCCAGCGATTCGCTCCCGATTCGAACAAGGTCGCGGCGGCGAAATGCCCGTCACCGATGCCATGCAGATACCAGGCAAACCACGGGCGTTGTACGGCCGCCCTGAACCACGTCGCGGTGTTGCTGTCGAGTGCCATCGGTCCGACCGAGTCGGCCCGCGGGCCGAGCCACGCATTGTGCCACCATGGTCCGAGGACGATGTGCACCAGGCCGCTGGCGTCGTGCTTCGACATGCCCTGATACAGCGCCTGTGGTCCGAAGATGTCCTCCGGGTCCCACCAGCCACCGACGATCAGGGTTGGCACCGACGCGATCGTGTCGATCCGCTGGAGCGCCCGCGATTGCCAGTATTCGTCGTCGGTCGGATGCGCCGCCAGTGCCTGCCAGAACGGGAGTGCTCCGACCCCGGACGCCTTGGCGATCGCGGTGAGGGTCTGCTGATGGAGATAGAAATCGTACTGATCGTTGTCTGGTACAGACGGATTCCGATTCCCGTCGACATACGCGGCGAACGCCACACCCTGCGTCTCGCGAAACGCTCCCTGGTGGTAGAAGTCGTCACCGAGCCAGGTGTCGCCCGTCGGTGCCTGCGGCGAAATCGCCTTGAGGGCAGGGTGCGGATGGATCCCGGCCATCGCCGCGAGCCAGCCACGGTAGGAGCTGCCAAGGACGCCGACCTTGCCGTTGTTGTCGGGGAGATGATGGATCAGCCAGTCGATCGTGTCGTACGCATCAGTCGATTCATCGACCCCGCCGGAATCGGCGAGCGGGCGATTGACGACGAACGTTCCGCCGGACCGATAGCGGCCGCGAATGTCCTGCACGACGAAGATGTATCCGTCGGCGGCGAGTTCGCGGTACATCGGCGGGAGGTCGGAGTTCGGCAGTTCCTGCTGCGCGCCGAACGGGGTGCGCTCCAGCAGGATCGGGAGCGGTCCGCTTGCGTGGCGCGGAGTGAGCGTCACGGCGAACAACCGGGTCCCGTCGCGCATCGGGATGACGAGTTCAGCACGATCGAACTGCAGCGCCGACGAGCGGCCTGGTCGCGAACAATTCCCGGTCGCGAGAACCAGGGATGCAGCGAGCGCGGCGTGGCGGGCTCGCGCCAATCGGAGAGGTCGGAGTCGGGGCACTATAGTAATGAATGGTATACCGGTGCGGGAGCGGCGGCGATGGTCGCCCGGTCTAGTTCAGGAGCGGCGCTGTCCCCGGGGCGTCGCAGAGCTTGGCGCGCAGGGCGGCAAATGCTTCACCGTTGGTCGGGTCGAGCACAAAGACATTGATCCGGTTCTGGTAAATGAACGGCGTCATCGTGCTGGCGCCCTTGATCCCCGGCTTGCCGCCGATTCGCCCGCAGACGACGGGCGCCGGCCAGCTGTTGCCCGTTTCGGCGGGTTGCACCACGATCAGCGAATCGAAGGTTGCCGTCGCGGGATTCTTGAGGAGCTGGGCCACTGTCGCCTTGGCATCAGTGGCGAGCGCCTGCGCGCCCGCCTTGTGCGCGGCAAGGAGGGAATCGGCGGCGCGGTGGGCCACGGCGGCGGAATCAACAGTCGACGGCGGAGGAGAACTGCCGCGACCACAGGCGGCAACGAGGAGACCGATCGCAAATGCGTGGCGGGGCATGAGTGCTCCTGTGCGTTGGTCAGGCAGCGCGAAATCTACTGCGCCATCACCCCGCGAAGAGATCGTGCGCGGACGCGGTGGCGTGGGCCAGCTGATCGAAGGTGCACTGCTTCGGCGCCTTGTCCGGGCGCCAGCGCACCAGCGACGTCCCGTGCCGGAAGCGTCCACCGCTCCAGTGGTCGTAGGTGACCTCCACGACGAGCTTCGGCGCCAGTGGTTCCCATTTCATGCTGCGCTTGCCGCTCCAGCGGCTCGGGCCACCGGGCGCCTTGCCGGTAAAGCCCGGCGGCTTGATCAACGTCTTGAGTTTGCGCGTCAGTGCCGGACGGTCGTCGCGCCTGAACGACGAGAGGAAACCGACATGGTCGAGCTTTCCCTTCTTGTCGTACAGACCAAGGAGCAGCGATCCGACCAGCGCACTGTTCGACGCATAGCGAAACCCGCCGACGACGCAATCCGCCGTCCGAATCTGCTTGACCTTCCGCATCCCGGTCCGTTCGCCCGATTGATACGGGAGGTCGAGACGCTTGGCGATGACGCCGTCGATCCCCTGCCCCGCCATGGCAAACCAGTGCTTCGCCACCTTGGGATCGGCCGTCGCCGGCGACAAGGTGATCTGATCGTCGGCGGGAAAGCGCAGCGACAGCTTCTCGAGTTCGCGGCGGCGCGCCGACAGCGGCTCCCGGACCATCGATTTCGATCCGCGCGCGAGCAGGTCGAATACCACGTAGGTCGCGGGATACTCCGTGCTGAGCTTGCGAATGCGGGACGCTGCGGGATGGATGCGCTGCAGAAGCAGGTCAAAGTCGAGGACGCCGCCGTGGTCGATCAGCAGCTCGCCGTCGAGGATGAGCTGACGCAGCGACAACCTGGCCACCATATCGACGATCTCGGGGAAGTAGCGCGTGAGCAGCTTGCCGCTCTTCGACATCAGCGTGACCGTTCCACCATCACGAAAGGCGAGGCAGCGGAATCCGTCCCATTTCGGTTCGTACTGCCATTCCTTCCCCACAGGGAGTTCGTCGACCGGAGCAGCTTCCATCGGCGGGTAGTCGGTCTCGAGTGCCAGCATCGGTCACCTGGCGCCGCGCGCCGGCGGTCCGAACGCGGCAAGATCGAACCGACCGCGCGACGACAGGAGCGGTTTCCAGAGATCGCCCACCCTGCGGACCCGGTCGGGAACGGTGTGGATGGTGAAGTCCTCGATCCGGACGCCGGCCTCCACGTCGTGCCATTTCAGTGGTGTCGACACCGGCGCGCCGCGCCTGGGGCGGACCGAATAAATCGACGCGAGGGTCCGTCCCCAGGCGTTCTGATTGTAGTCCACCAGCACGTGCCCGCGCGGGCGATCGGCGACGCGGTAAATCGCGGTGAGAAGTTTCGGATGCAGCACGGCGAGTTCCTGCGCGATCCGTTTCGCGACCGCCCAGACCTCCTTCTGCGTCGGTCCGCGCACGATCGGCAGATAGACATGGTATCCGCGCGATCCTGTCGTCTTGACAAGTGGCCGCATTCCGAGTGCCGCGAGGGCGTCGCGGAGGATGAGGGCGGCGTCGGTCACCCTCGCGAACGACGCGCCGGGGACCGGATCGAGATCGAAATGGATGAAGTCGGGACGATCGACATCGTCACAGCGCGCGTACCACGGATTGAGGTCGATGCAGCCGAGGTTGACGACCCACGCCAATGCGGCGCGATCCTGGATGATCGGAAAGTCGATCACGTTTCCCGACGCATGGGAGATCGTACAGGTCTCGATCCATTCCGGCCGCGGCGACGGCGCACGCTTCATGAAAAAGCACTTCCCCGTGATTCCGTTCGGGTACCGCTTCATCACCATGGCGCGGTCGCGCAGGTGCGGCAGCAGGACCGGGGCGATGCGCAGGTAGTACTCGATCAGTTCGCCCTTGGTGATCCGGTCGGTCGGCCAGTAAAGCTTGTCGAGGTTGGTGAGCTCGACCTCGTGACCGTCGATCGCCATCAACTCCGCGACAGCAGGCGCGCTGACGGCGTGAGCAGATCGGCGAGCCCGCTTCGCCGGTGGCCGGATCTTCCTTCGCGACGAGGTGATCACAGGAGCGTAGTCGAGTTCAGCTCCGACTCTTGCACAGCGAAGCAACAGACCGCCGCGGCTCATGTCGCCGCGCCCGGCGAATGTCGTCGGGAAGAGGAGCCGCTCGGCGAAGATGGTTTGCAGCACACCGACGTACTTGTCGGTCGCGACGGAGCCAAGCAGGATGGCGTGACGGATTTCTGATGCGCCGGCAATGAGTGCGGCGTCCCTCGCCAGCGGCACCCGATACGGTTCGTGAGTGTGATCGATGGAGGAGGCGCTCATCGCATGCAGATCGTCCAGGGTAATCTCCTGCGACGGATCGACGAGGCCGCGATCGCTGGTGATCACCCGGATCAGGTCGTCCGGTGCGCCAAAGCGCCTGGCGTAGGTGAGCTTTCCCCGGAAGTAGAGTCCGCTCAGAAAGGAGAAGACCTCACCGAGGGGGACGGCACCGGCGCGCAGGCGCGTCGCCAGATCGAAGGTCGCGCGTGGATTGAAGAGGAGGGCTGCCCGGCGACCGGCGGTACTCGCCGGCGAGAGGAGAAAGAGTCGCGGCACGCAGGTGAGACGGCGCCTGTCGGTGCTTCACGCACAGTCGCGAGCCGGGACTGCGGCCCCGCGCAATGTTTCCGGATGCGGCGCAGTTCGTTGCGCTCCCGGCCGACTGTGATAGAATCCACGCCACCTGTTCAAGGAATTCCTGATGCACCACCGCACTCTCGGCTCGCTCGACGTCTCCGCCCTCGGCCTCGGCTGCATGGGGATGAGTCACGGTTACGGCAAGTTTCCTGATCGAGCGGAGATGATCGCCCTCACCCGGAACGCGGTCGATCGCGGCATCACTTTCTTCGATACCGCCGAGGCGTACGGCCCGTACACCAACGAAGAGATCGTTGGTGAGGCGCTCGCTCCGGTGCGCGATCAGGTAGTGATCGCGACGAAGTTCGGATTCCGGTTCAACGACAAGGGAGCGCAGGTCGGCGAGGATTCGCATCCGGCGCACATCAAGGAAGTGGCGCACGCGGCACTCAAGCGGCTCCGGACCGATCACATCGATCTCTTCTACCAGCATCGCGTGGATCCGTCGGTACCGATCGAGGATGTCGCCGGCGCAGTCCGTGACCTGATCACCGAGGGGAAGGTTCGCCACTTCGGGCTCTCCGAGGCTGGGGTGCAGACGATTCGCCGGGCACACGCCGTGCAACCGGTCACGGCGCTCCAGAACGAGTATTCGCTCTGGTGGAGAACTCCGGAGCGTGAGGTGATCCCGGTCCTCGAGGAGCTGGGGATCGGCCTGGTGCCGTTCTCGCCGCTGGGCCGCGGCTTTCTCACCGGAGCGATCGACGAGAAGACGTCGTTCGAGAGCACCGATTTCCGCAATCACCTGCCGCGGTTCAGCGCCGAGAATCGCAAGGCGAACCAGACGCTGATTGAGCGGATCGCGGCAATCGGAAAGCGGCTGCATGCTACGCCGGCGCAGGTCGCATTGGCATGGCTCCTGGCACAGAAGCCGTGGATCGTTCCGATCCCGGGGACGACCAAGTTGAGCCGTCTGGAGGAGAACATCGGTGCGGACTCACTCACGCTGTCGCCCGACGACTTGAGGCAGCTGGATGACCTCACGCGAAGCGTCGAAGTCCACGGCGACCGTTATCCCGACTATATGGAGGCAAAAACCGGAATCTGAGTCCGGGCGGCCCGGATCGCTGACTGTGCGATCCGGCTCCCAACCGTGTGCGATGCGTGGTGCCGATCGTCGCCGCGTTTGAGGTTGCCGATGCCATGGAGCGCCGGTATTCTCTACCCCCCCCGGGTGACTGATTGGACTCGCGAACCTGACTCCCAAGCGGTCGAAGGCTTCAGCCAAGAAATCAACGAAAGCGCGCGCCAAGACTGCCCGCGCTGTTTCCCCCGACGCGTCGGACGACCTGTCGACTGCGGATCCGACCGGCTCGGGGGATCCGCGCCTTCCGTTTCCCGTCGTGGCAATCGGCGCGTCGGCCGGAGGGCTCGACGCGACCAACCAGCTGCTCAAGGCGCTTCCGGCGAATACCGGGATGGCATTCGTGGTGGTGCATCACCTCGCACCGAGCCGGGTCAGCATGCTCGCCGATATTCTGGCGCGTTCGACGGAAATGCCGGTCCAGTCGGCGCAGGATGCGATGGCAATCGCTGCCGACCACGTTTACGTCATTCCTGCGGGCGCCGGCATGGAGCTCGTCGACGGGAAGCTGCGGGTCCATCCGCGGCGCAAGGCCGACGGATATTATCGACCGATCGATGAGTTCTTCCGCTCGCTGGCGCGGGAGCAACTCCATCGATCGATCGGCGTGGTGCTGTCGGGTACCGCCAGCGACGGGACGCTCGGCTGCGGGGAGATCAAGGTTGCGGGCGGTATCGTCTACGCGCAGGATCAGTCGGCTCAGGAAGACAGCATGCCACGGAGCGCCATCGCCGCCGGGTGTGTCGACTTCGTCCTCTCGCCTGAAGCGATCGCCCAGTCACTGACCGAGATCGCGGCGCATCCGCTGGTGGTTCCGCGAGGCGGAGCGCCGGTGCCGGTGGACGTCAATCATCTGTCGGCGGTGCTGGACCAGGTGCGGATCGCCAGCGGGATCGATTTCGAGCATTACAAGCGCGCCACCCTGCTGCGGCGCATCACTCGTCGCATGGTGCTGCACAAGCTGACCGAGATCCGCGACTATGTGAAGATGCTCGCCGAGGATCCGATTGAAGCGGAAGCATTGGTGCAGGACATCCTGATCAATGTCACCTCGTTCTTCCGGAACCCGGAAGGGTTCGAGCTGCTGAAGACGCGCGTCTTTCCCGCGCTCTCCCAGGATCGCACCGGCAAGATGCCGCTGCGGATCTGGGTCCTGGGCTGCTCCACCGGCGAGGAGGCGTATTCGATCGCGATCGCAGTCACGGAGTTCCTGCACTCGACCGGGCGGCACGTGCCGGTACAGATCTTCGCAAGCGATCTCAGCAGCGTCGGAATCACCAAGGCGCGCGAGGGGATCTACACAAAGTTGATCGAGCAGGAGGTGTCGCAGGAACGCCTGCGGCGCTTCTTCGTCGCGACCGACGGCGGGTACCAGGTCAACAAGATGATCCGCGACATGGTGGTGTTTGCGCGGCACAACGCGCTCGTCGATCCGCCGTTTTCGCATGTCGACCTGATCAGCTGTCGCAACATGCTGATCTACCTCGATGCGACGCTGCAGCAGCAGATCGTCACGACAATGCATTACGCCCTGAACGCCGGCGGTTTTCTCTGGCTCGGCCCGTCGGAAACGATTGGCGCAACGCAGGGGATGTTCGACCTCCTCGATGCCAAGTTCAAGCTGTACCAGCGCAGGCCAGGCGTCGCTCATCCCGAGGGGCTGGGACGGAGGGAACACCTCCCCGGGAAGCGCGGTCCGATGGCCAACCACGACGTCGAGCTCCGCATCGGTCGCGATCCGCTCCTCATCGGGGATCCGCAGCGCGAAGCCGACCGCCTCCTGCTGTCGCGCTATGCCCCGGCGGGCGTCCTGGTGAATGGCGACTTCGAGATGTTGCAGTTCCGCGGGGACACGTCATTGTATCTCACCCCCGCACCCGGGCGAGCGTCGCTGAATCTCGTCAAGATGCTGCGGGACGGGCTCGTGGTCGGCGTGCGCGCCGCGCTGCTGCAGGCAAAGCGCGAACGGCGGCCGATCCGGCAGGAGGACCTGCGGATTCGCGCCGGCGGGACGACGCACGTGATCAGCGTCGAGGTGATCCCGATCCGGGTGCCGGCCAGCCGCGACGTGTATTACATGGTCGTCTTCGATGACGTGGCATCGGCGCGGGCGCGCGAAGGATCACCCACCAGGAGCGAGGCGCCGCCGCCGATGCGCGGCGCGCGCGCAACCAGCGAAATCCGGCGTCTCCGTCAGGAGCTCGCGGCGAGCCGCGAATACCTGCAGTCGGTGATCGAACAGCAGGAGGCGGCCAACGAAGAGCTGCAGTCAGCCAATGAAGAGGTACAGTCGACCAACGAAGAACTGCAGAGCATCAACGAGGAACTCGAAACGTCGAAGGAAGAGATCCAGTCGAGCAGCGAAGAATTGGCGACGGTGAATGATGAACTGCAGACACGCAATCAGCAGCTGCTGCAGAGCCACAACGACCTGCGCAATCTGATCGACAGCGTCCAGATCCCGATCGTGATGCTCGGCCCGGATTTCCGGATTCGCCGCTTCACCCCCAGCGCGGAGCGACTGCTCAATCTGATCGGCACCGATGCCGGCCGTCCGATCACCGACCTCCGGAGCAACATCGAGATTCCCGACCTCGAGGAGCGGTTGCGGCAGGTGATCGAGACGATGAGCGCCCAGGAAATCACGCTGCAGGACCGTGATGGCCGCTGGAACCTCCTCCGCCTCCGCCCGTACCGAACTGTCGACCAGAAGAGCGACGGCGTCGTGATGAGCTTCGTGGACATCGACTCGCTCAAGCAGGCCGAATCGTCGGCGCGAACGTCGCGAGATCGTCTTGCCATCGTCCAGGACGACGCGCCGCTCGGGATCCGCGAGACCGATGCGTCGGGGCGACTCACCCGGGCGAACGACGCCTACTGCCGGATTGTCGGTTACGAATGTGATGAAATCCTCGGCCAGCACTTTGCCGACGGGGTGGTCGAGGCCGATCGCGATCAAGCCGAGGGGCAATGGCGGCGAGTGATGGAGGGCGACATTCATCATTACCGGGACGAGTACCGGATCGCCCGGAAAGACGGCGCCGAACGCTGGGTCGAGGTGCACGGCTACGCCCTGCGCGATGAGCGAAAGACTCCGGTGGCCGGCGTGGCGTTCGTCCAGGATATCACGCCGAGAAAGGAGGCGGAGGCGGAACTCCGGGCGGCCGATCGCTCGAAGACCGAATTCCTGGCGCTGCTCGCGCACGAACTGCGCAACCCGCTGGCGCCGCTTCTCAATGTGACCCAGTTGCTTGCCGATCAGGACCTTCAGAGCGAACGCTTCGCCGAGCTTCGCGATGTGCTCGAGCGCCAGATCCGCAATCTCGGCCGGATGACCGACGACCTACTCGATGTGTCGCGAATCTCGCAGGGGAAGATGCAGCTGCGTCGCGAGGACGTCGACTTCGCCGGCGTGGCGCGCCGGGTGGCCGCGCTCTTTCGCCCCACGCTCGATGCGCGGTCGCAGCGATTCGTGGCGACGATCCCCGATCACCCGATACCGGTGGACGGTGATCCCGTGCGCCTCGAACAGATCGTCGACAACCTCCTCACCAATTCGTCGAAGTTCACCCCGGCGGGAGGCACGATCCAGCTGACCGTGGCGAGCGCGGCGGACGATCGCCGCCTCGTGGAGCTCCGCGTCAAGGACGACGGGATCGGCATGGGCGCCGAGGTGCTGGCGCGGATCTTCGATCCGTTCATGCAGGCCGACAAGACGCTCGACCGCAAAGGTGGAGGTCTGGGCCTCGGCCTGACGCTGGCGCGACGGCTGGTGGAGCTGCACGGCGGGACATTGACCGCGATCAGCGAAGGGCCGCAGCTCGGTTCCGAGTTCGTGGTCCGCCTGCCGGTGGTGAACCGCCAGGTCAAACGGTCGGTCGAACATCCGGCAATTCAGGTCACGCGCGAGCGGCCACTGCGAGTGATGGTCGCGGATGACAATCGCGACGGCGCCGAGACGCTTGCGATGGTGCTGCAGCTGGCCGGCCATGTGGTCGACACCGTTGCGGATGGCGCGATCGCGGTGGAGAAGATCAACCAGTTCGCCCCCGACGTGGTCCTCCTCGACATCGGGCTTCCGGGGAAGGACGGCTTCGAGATCGCCCGCGAGCTCCGCAGCAACGGCGGCCCGAGGATGCGGCTGATCGCGGTCACCGGCTACGGCAGCGAACGCGACCGGCAACACGCCGCCGACGTCGGGATCGACGACTACTTCACCAAGCCGATGGAGATCGAACCGCTCCTGGCACTCCTCGGCTCGATCGGCACCTGACGGGCGGCACCGCTGTGCGTCGGCGCGCCGCGTTCCCCGACAATGCTACTTCAGGAATGTCCCGTCGGCGAGTTCGCGAAACGCCTGCCCGAGCTCCTCGCGGGTGTTCATCACGATCGGGCCGCGCCACGCTACCGGTTCGCGCAACGGCTCCCCGGATACCAGCAGGAAGCGGATCCCTTCTTCGCCCGCCTGCACGGTGACTTCGTCGCCGCGGTCGAAGAGGACCAGCGAGCGGTTGCCAACGGTCTCATGAATCACCTGATCCGGAATACCCGCCACTTCCGTCGCCACCGGCATCGGATCGGAGGCGTTGGAAAAGCGGCCGCTCCCGGCGAAGACATAGGCGAAGGCGTTGCGCGTCGTCTCGACCGGCAGACTCTTCCGCTTCCCCGGAGGCACCGAGATATCGACGTATGACGGGTCGGCGGCGATTCCCTCGACCGGCCCGCGAATTCCCCAGAAGTTGCCGGTGATCACCCGAGCCACCGTGCCGTCGTCGTCGGTGCGAACCGGGACGTCGCCGGCCTTGATCTCCTGGTAGCGCGGCGCCGTCATCTTCTTCGATGCCGGAAGGTTGGCCCAGAGCTGGAAGCCGTGCATCCGGCCCTCGGCATCGCCCTGCGGCATCTCCTGATGGATGATCCCGCTTCCGGCAGTCATCCACTGCACGTCACCTGCGCCGATGGTTCCGGCGTTGCCGATGCTGTCGGCGTGGTCGACCGTTCCGGCGAGGACGTAGGTAATCGTCTCGATCCCGCGATGTGGGTGCCACGGAAAGCCGGCGAGATAGTCGGCCGGCCGGTCGTTGCGGAAATCATCAAGCAGCAGGAACGGATCGACCTCGGCTGTGTCTCCAAAGCCGAACGCTCGGCGGAGATGCACCCCGGCGCCTTCGAGCGTCGGCATGGCGTGGACAATTCGTTTGACGGGTCGGATGGACATCGGGTCTTCGGTCCTGTCGATCTGGCGCAGGGAGATTCCTGGCGCGGTCTTCAAGAGTAAACAATAGGAGGTTCCCGGGGACTGCACTGCTGATGACTGACCGGTAGTAGCCGCGATTGGCGTGTCAGCGAAGGCCGAATCCCCTTGCTGTCTCATCGCATCGGAAGCTCTGGACCCGCCCGTCGATAGCTTCGGGCCAACATTGCAGTCGCATCGGCTTCATGGAGATGACCCACGCCGCGACGAGGGGGCGATGGAGCCGAGGCGGTAGCGCTCGGTGATCCAGTCGGTCCTGAATCGCTCTTCGACATCGCTTGTCCGCGCAATGAACGATCGTCGCACGTGACAAGCTTGGGAGTGTCACGTCGCCGATTCACCGAGTTGAAAGGCACGGCGATTCGGCGCGCTCACTGAGGACAATCACTTGATTAGCTCGATCCCATGGGTCCCCACGCGCGCAGCGGACCTCGTCACGACGCCGGGCGTTCCTATGAGTTGAATCAAAGCTCCGCTGATGGAGTCAGCCGCGAGAATAGAAGCTGCAGCGCCGGAAGAAATGCACTTGGTCAGCATTTGCCGGTCATGAATTGGAACAGCGTCGACAAGGTCGTCACTGTCCATTGATTGCCACGACGTCCGCTCGACAAGATACCGGTCGACTGCCTCGAACTCCCCTTGAAGGTCAGCACATATAGCGATAAGTGCCGCTTGGTGTGCGAGAGGGTGAATCGAGAGCGGAAACTGACGCAATCGCACCGGAGGTAGCTTTTGCTTGGTGCTCAGGTTCTTGAGGTCGCTCCGGAGCGTGCGGCAGAAGGGGCATTGGTAATCAAAGAAGACCACGATGGTGTCTCGCTTGTCCAAGCTATCAGGCCGGACTAACCAGATACCGTCCCGGTTCACCATTCTCCAATTCAAGGCGGCCGCCTTATTCATCGCGCGCGACTGCGAATACGCGGCGATTCTAGTCCTTACCGGCCCGTTGGGATTGAGGATCAGGTATAGAAGGCCACAAAGAACTACTGTGCAATTGACACCGATGATTGTGCGTTCAATTCTCGATACACTTCCTTGCATTGTTGCATTCCTCGGAATAGGAGCACGGTCGCCGTCGGCGACGTCCTCCGCTTCCAACGGAAGCCGCCGACGGAAAAGGCCAGCTACCTCAAGGGAAGCAGCCATCCGCGCCTAAGGCAGTGTGGACATTGCACAGCCCAGCCATCGCCGCCCCGTGGTCTCCGCTATGACAGCCCATGTCATCGGCCCACGCAAAGCTGTGCTGATTTGATCCGTCGACCCACTTGTGTCCGCACCAGCCGCTGCCGCTGTCATTCTCGCCGGGCGCTGTATCGGCCCGAGCCGTGGTTGCTTGCAGGCTGAGCACCATGATGGCTGCGGCAGCCGTGCTGGTCACTAGCATCGCAATTCGCATTGGACTCTCCTATCAGTGTGGTGGGTGAATGAGGCGGAAGCGGAACAAACGGATCGTCGAACTCAGTCCATCTGGATACGTTTCCTGGGCAATCACAGAATCCGAAAGAAACTGAGTCAGCGCTTGATCAACTTGCTGTGATGCGATGAGAGTCGCCGTGGAATCGGTGACGGAGTAAACCGCCAGAACGGCATCAAGAACCAGATCTCGATCAAAGCCGTAGAATGATCGAATCGGTCGCCCTGTACGCGTCAGACCGGGCGGTGTCGTTGCTGAATCGAGCGAGAATCTCCACTTGCGATCAGGTACCTGTGTGATCGTCCACAGATAGCCATCGCGGCTGCGCCATGCCGACTTGGTGGTCGCGATCGGCACACTGCGTATGCCGAACTGAGCAAGCTTGTTCAATTGGTCGGGACCATACGGCGTGAACCAGGATGCCGGCAACCGAAGGCGGCGAGTCCGATGCCCGTCAAACGACCATTGTTCAAAAATGGGAGCGAAGTACTCCGAAACAGTCCAGATCCCGGACCCGGCGTCCGCTAACCAGCGGGACCCCATGCCGGACCGAAATGTGCGGGGCCCGGCTGGGTCAAATCCATTGGTGTCACCAAACGTTCGCCCGCGGCCATCGGGTCCATATGCGACAAAGGTGCGAAGGTTCGAACTTCGATTCGATCCGACAACGCGTCGCCCGGCTAGGCCGACGAGTCGCGCGTCATCGAGCGGCTGCGCAACAGTTTCGGTGATCGGGGGTTGGCCCGAAAGAGGGAACCACACGATTCGATTGATGCTGAATGCCCCTATCAGTGAATCGGACGTCGCCACGACATGACCGATGCCCGTCAATTCGCCGGGGCCTTTGCCGCGATGGCCAATCAGCCGAATCAGCGATCCGTCCCAACCGAACTCCGCAACTTTGCTTGGCTCCGACACCGGGCCAACGTAGAAGTGTTGGTCCATACCTTCCGCGACGTCAGCAAGAACTACGGGAACGACCGTATCCTCCACCGATCCGATTTCGGCGATTGGTGATATGGAGATTCGGCACTGCCGGCAGGATGGGACGTCGCTAAGGGGATTTCGGGTGAGCGTGTCGCCCGCTTCCACAACTCCAACGCCCGGAATGTGGTCATTGGCGTGCCGCTGCCGCGGCGCACACGCCGAAGCGAACATCATCCCAACCGTAACGATTCGGGAACGGGATATCATGGTCGGCCGATCATTAGCATCGTTCAAAACGAAGAAGTAGCAAGGCGCAGGCGCCGCAGTCGATCCCATTTCACAACGAAGGCAGCCTTCTTCATCGTAGCTCCTTAACAGATTTCCGATAGTCCCGCGCAATCCGTCGAGTAACATTGATCCATGACTACTCCAGATCTCTTCGGCCAAGGGTCGAACCTCACCGCCGTGCAGATGTGCGTCCGGGCCGGCGCCGGATTCGTGATCGCCGTTGTCCTCGTCCGGATCGCGGGGCGCAGGTCGTTCGGCATGCGTTCCCCGTTCGACGTGGTGATCTCCCTCCTCCTCGGCGCTGTGCTGAGCCGGGCGGTGGTCGGTGCATCGCCGTTCTGGCCCACCGTGGCGGCGTCAACCGTCCTGGCGCTGCTGCACCGGCTCTTCGGATTGCTCGGGACGATGAGCCACCGGATCGGCCGGGTGATCAAGGGCGAGAGCATCGTCGTCTTTGCCAACGGAACGGTTGACCCGGTACATCTTCGCCGCGCGCTGATCAGCGTCGAGGATCTGACCGAGGCGGTGCGGGTCAATCTCAATCAGAACTCGTTCGACGGGATCGAGCAGATCCGCGTGGAGCGGAACGGCGAAGTCGGGATCGTGGTCGCCCAGCCGAAGTGATCGGTGCGTCCGGGGGATTCGTCCGACGTCTTTCCGGGAGAGGGAGGCGTCATGGACCTGGTGACGCAGGAAATGCTGGGTGAATCGGCCGAACACGGCGCTCGCGCCATCGCCCACGAGTACCTGCAGCACGCGGTGAAGCGGGCCGCGCCGCTCCTGGTGCCGCCCGCGACGGCGGATGCCGCTGCCGCCGAGCGCACATCGGCTGACGTCCACGACTTCCGCGTCGCCTTGCGTCGACTGCGCACCTGGCTTCGAGTCTGCAAGAAGCCGCTCGATGAGATCGTCCCGAAGAAGCGGCGCCGCGCGCTGCGACGGATATCGCGCTGCGCCGGCAGGGCACGCGACGTGGAGGTCGAACGATCGTGGTTCGGTGAATCGCAGCTCCCCGGGGCCGACGCCGCGACCCTCGCCGCGGCCAGCCACTTCCGAAACCGGCTCGACAAGAAGGAGCTGAAACGGGTCGACCGGCTTCGTCGCGCGATTGCCAGCGATTGGCCCGCGGTGGCCGAACAACTCGGCAACGATCTCCGCCACGATGCGCCGGAGGGAACGGGCGACAAGTTCGGACCTCACCTTGCCGGCGCACTTCGCGATGAACTGGAGGAGTTGCGGCAGACGGCGGGAACGCGCCCTCGCACATCCGATGTCGGCGCGATCCACAAGACCCGGATCGCAGCGAAGCACCTCCGGTATCTCCTGGAGTCGTTCGAACCGAAACTCGGGCGAGGAACCCGGACGCTGTCCCTGCTGACCGGCGCGCAGGAGAAGATCGGCGCGCTGCACGATCAACAGCTGGTGGCGAAGCGGATCGACAAGGAGATCTCGGCCAAGGGGGCCAACGGGGGAATCGTGAAGTTGCGGCGGATCGCCCGTCAGCGCATCCGGGACGCCACTCCTGCCGCGCGAAAAACCGCCGCCGCCTTGTCGCAGCCGCAGATTGGCCGCGACGTCGGCGCGCTGGCGACGCGATGTGAACGACGGCCGAGGAGATTGCGGTAGGCCGGGACCGAGCCTGAATCACCCCAGCGGGAGCTCTCCGAAGCGCGGAAGAGGGGCGCGAAGGTTCCGCGCAAAACGAAGAGTTCCTGGCGGATCCCCAAGCGGCTATTCGTACCGCAACGCCTGGATCGGGTCGAGACTCGCCGCACGCTGCGCCGGCCAGAGGCCGAAGGTGAGCCCGACGACCGCGGAGAATGCGAACGCCACCAGGATCGCGACGATCGAGAGCTGCGTCGCGGCGCCATATTGCCGGGCGACGAAGATCGAAGCACTGACCCCGGCGGCGATCCCGAGGACGCCGCCTGCAACACAGAGGACCAGCGCCTCCACCAGGAACTGCGCCATGATCGTGAAGCGCGTCGCACCGAGCGCCTTCCGGATCCCGATCTCCTTGGTCCGCTCGGTGACCGACACGAGCATGATATTCATGATGCCGATCCCGCCAACCAGCAGTGACACCGCGGCGATCGAGATGAGCAGACTCGAGAAGGTATCGGCGGTCTGCTGCCGGGTCGCGAGGAAGTCCATCGGCGACATGATCCGGAAGTCGTTCGGATCCCCCGGCTGGATCTTGTGCTGGCGACGCAGCACATCCTCGGCGTCGACCATGCTCCGCTGCAACGGCACACCCGGCGCTGCGATCACGGAGATCGACCGCAACCGGTCGGTGCCGAAGACGCGGAATTGTGCCGTCCGCAGCGGAATCAGGATCTGCTCGTCTGGATTGTCGTATCCCTGCGCCCCCTTGGCGCTCAGCACGCCGATCACTTCGAAATCGACCTGACGAATGGCGATCAATCGTCCGATCAGCGCCGCCGGGTTGACGCCGAGCAGCTTGGGGACGTCGGCACCGACGACGGCATAGCGCTGGCGTGAGGCGTCGTCGCCGTTGGTGAACATCCTGCCGAAGGGGATGGTGTAGTTGTGGGCGTCGGCGTAGTTCGCCGTGGTGCCGACGATGCTGGTGTTGATGTTGTGATCGAGGTACACGACCTGCTGATTGCGGGAGAGTTCGGGAACGACGGCGGCGAAGGTGGTGCCGTCAGCGGCGAGCGAATCGGCATCGGCGACATACATCGCCGCTCGTGTCGCCGACGCGACGTGCCCTTGCATCCGTCCCATCCCCGGATTGATACTGATCAGGTTGGCGCCCAGTGCGTTGATCTGGTCCTGCACCGCCTGCTTGGCACCGCTCCCCATCGCCACGACGGTGATCACCGCTGCCACACCGATGATCACACCCAGCATCGTCAGCGCGCCGCGAAGCTTGTTCGCCCGGATGCTGCCGATCGCGACCCGAATCGTTTCACCGACCAACATCGTGCCCGCCTCCGCCCAGCGTCTCCGAAGATGCGCGACTTTGCGTTGCCGGAATCATCGCGGCGTGCGCAATTGCCGACGACTCCGCAATGTATAACGTATCGCTCCCATCTCCAGTGCCAACTCAACTCGCCGAGAGCTCCGCGAGCCGCGCCACCGTGTTCATGTTGCGCGCGGTTGCAGCCTTTGCCGCAGGAATCCGGAGTGTCGACTTTCCCATTCCCGCCGGATAGTAGACGAAGATCTCGCGCGTCCCGAGACGGATCACTTCATCGGTCTGTCCAGCCACGCGCGCCAGCGCATCCTTCGGCGGGTCGTTGTCGAGGAAGTGGACGTAGGTGAGGTTCCCGGCCTTGGTGCGGAACGGATTGGCGGAGACAACGCCCTGCATCTCCGCCCCGGTGCGAATGAAGACGTCGATCGCCGATCCCATATGCGCAAAGAGACACTTCTCCAGCGCGCCTTTCACGGCGCGCGGCCGCAGCTTGCTCCGGAAGACCACGTTGCCGCTGGCGATGTACGTCGCTACCTCGGTGAAGCCGGCTCCGATGCACAGTTGCTTGAGATCGGCCATCGCGAGTTTGCCGGTGCCACCGACATTGATGGCGCGGAGGAGAGCGACATATGTTGCCATCTCAGCGCACGTGCATCGTGGTCATCATCCCGGATCCGAGATGCTCTGCGATATGGCAGTGGAGCATCCAGTCGCCCGGATTCGATGCGTCGATCAAGAGGTCGACCGTCGAGCCCACCGGGATCAGCACCGTATCCTTCCAGACGAGGTTGGCGGTGGGGACGCCGTCCCGCGCCACGACCAGCATCCGCTGGCCATGCAGGTGGATCGGATGCTGCATCGGGTGAAATGACTTGGGGTCGTTGTAGATCCGGAGCTTGATCACGTCGCCGCGCTTCACCTGCCAGTCGATGGCGTCGTTTTCCTTCCCCGTCGCATCGTCGCGGATGATCCATCGCACCTGACTCGCCGTCGAGAGCCAGTTCATGTCGGGCATCCCGTCAACCCATTCCACGGGGTGGAAATACGCCGTGTCGATGCTCATGAACTGCACCGTGAAGAGCGGGAGCGCCGTGACGGCGACGGTGAGCGTGAGCTGCTTGTCGGGCGGCCTCGAGAAATACTGCCGGTATCGAGCGATGTCTGCTGACACCGCCGCATTGGCGCGGAGGTGGGTGAAGGACGCCGCGTAGTCCGGCGTCGCCGGCGACGAATCGACAGTGACCCACCCCAGGGTGTCGACCACGGCCTCGAATTCTCCCTTGTAGTGATTGATCGCCTGGATCGCGTTGACCAGCGGGAATCGCCCCGGCCGGTCGAAGCGCGCTTCGATCACATAGCGCTCCGCCGGGGCGAGCACAACGCTGGCGACCGATTCCTCCCGTTCGAATCGGCTCTGATCCGACGCGACCACCTTCATCGCGACACCGGGAAATGACACGTTCCATGTGCGCGAGGAAGCAACGTCGGTGAAAAAAAATCGCACCACCTGCCCCCGCTTCACCGTCAGCGACCAGTCCGGCTCGCCGTTGACGAGCGGGATGTTCCCCACCCGGCCCATCAGCGCGAAATCCGGCGCTTCCCGGCCGAAGGGAATCAGCGTGTCGGCGTTGATCATCAGGTCGCCGAGCATCAACGACTGTTCACTGTTTGCCGGTGAGTAATAATCGGAATCGGGACTGTCGACCAGCATGCTGCCGTACAGCCCCATCGCCTGCTCGATATCCTCCCGCACGTGCGGGTGATACCAATAGATCCCCGCATCGGGAAAGCGGACCGTGTAGGTGTAGTCACCACCCGGCGGTACCTCATGTTGCGTCAATCCCGGAACGCCGTCGTCGCGGTTGTCGAGCCGGAGCCCGTGCCAGTGCACGCTGCTCGGCAGGTCAATGTGATTGTGAAATCGTACCGTGATCGTGGCATGCTGCGCGACGCGAATCAGCGGGCCGGGTATCTGGCCGTTGAAGCCGTACATGACGAAGGCCTTGCCGCGAATGTTGCGCGACACCAGCGTCGCCGTCAGGTCGAGCGTGTCGCCATTGCGAAGGCGGACAATTGTGGTCGGGGTCGTTGCTGCGAGCATCGACCGGTCGACGCCAATCCCCGGCAGAAACGGTGCAACCGGCGGCAGCAGTCCGGCGAGAGCCGGGAGAATCATCATGCCGGCTGGCATCGGGATCGGCATCGATGCCGCGGCCCCCATCTGCATCCCCTGCATTCCAGCCATGGAGGTCGAGTCCTGCGCCTGCAACGGTCCCGCCGCGGCGGCGAATAGTCCGAGCGCGCACGCGGTGCGCCGGATCACTGCGAGATGCCGCGGAAGAGCGGGTGTGTCAGGAAGGTTTGCAGCCAACCACTCGGCGAGGTCCCGTGCAACACGATCGGACCGGTGTGCGTGGTCGATCCCGCCGTCGCTTCGGCGGTGATGACCAGGAGAAACTTGTTCATCGACGTCTCGCCGACCGTGGCAGTGTCGCCGGAAACCGTGCCCAGACGATGCCACTCCGTCAGGTCTGGTGAGACCTCCCAGGCCACGAGCGCGTGGTAGGGGCCGAGCGTCGCCGGGGCCGGGAGATTCGCCGCCGAGATTCGCACGTTGTACCGATGCCGGCCGTCGGCGGTCACCGCAACGCCGAACGGCGACGCCGCGAAGACGAGACGCGCTTCGCCGTGCGCGCCCGGTGCCCTGGCGCCGGGGAGGAGGACGATGCGGTACGGTCCCTCCGGATCCCGCGACGCCAGGGCCAGCACGGCGGCGGCCAGCGCGCCGATCATTGGCGCGGCGCGTTGCCGCCGGTCGTGCCACCGCCGCCAGCCTGGGCAATGGGGCCGTGATCGTAGTCCTGCACGCTGGAGATGTTCGGCATGCCGACGCTCTTCCCGTTCCAGCCGGTGAAGCCATCCATCCGGAAGAGCCAGAGTCCGCTGCGCATGTCGCTGATCGCGATCAATCCGTCGGAGTTACGGATATCGACGCCGAACGCACCCTGCTCGACGCTCGTGGTGCTCTCCCAGTTGACGTCGGGATTGCCGCCGAACCCGTGCTCGTGGACGCAGTTGGTGCAGGTGTAGTACCAGCCGTCGGTCCTGGGATGCACCGGATCGCGGAGGTCGAAGGCGAAGAAACCATCTTCATACGCAGAGACGAAGACGAAGGGCCAGCGGACTTCGTGATTGTGGGAGAGGTCGTGCCAGTCGGCGGTCCATGCGGAGACCGGAAGGTCGAGATTCTGGCGCTTGCCGTCCTGTCCCGCGCGCAAATCCCAGATCCGCAGCGGGGTGTACTGGTACTCGGTCTCCGTCACCGCGTAGTTGCCATCGGGCGACGGGGTGAAGGTGTGCGCGATGTCATATCCGAGACCGGTGATGGTAAAGAGCTGCACCGGATGTTCCGGATGGGTGATGTCCCAGGCAGAGTAGCCGCCGAGACCTGCGCCGTAGAAGACGTCACGGTGCCGCGCAACGTCGTAGCCCACATAGAAGTCATGATAGCCGCCGGCCATGACCTGCTTCATCGGCGTCGGATTGTCGACCTCACCGATCAGCCAGCTGCCCGGCTCAGCGTTGCTTACGACCTTCGCGAGATCGTAGATCACCGCCTTGGTCTGGCCAACGGTGGCGAAGTAGAGAACGCGGCCGTCGGAATGCTTGTAGGCGAAGGTGTTGTGGAAGCCGCCTGGCGCCTGCGGGTAGCGGATGCGCGCCACGACCTTGACGCTGGCAGGATCGGGCAGGCCGGTGACATCGAAGATCACCGCGCCAAGGTCTGCGTCGGGACTTCCCTGGTTGAACTGATATGACTGCGCATAGTAGTAACGATTGCCGATCTTGAAATACTTGCCGTCCATCGCGCCGATTCCCCGGTGAAGTTCGGGGTTTTCGATGGTCCAATCCACCAGCTTCTTCGGATGCGCCGGATCCCGCACGTCATACATCTGCGCATCGAAATTCACGAAGCCCGAGACGTAGACGTATGGGCGTCCGGGATCCTGCTCCATTTCGACATCCGCGTCCTTCCAGACGCCAGGATGAGTCACCACGTGGGCGACGACGTGCACGTTCGGCGACCCGCCGGTCTTCAGGCCGGGCGTGGGAACGGTTCTCCCGGGATCCTGCCCGTGCGCTGAGGCCACCACCCCGGAGAGAATCAGCGCTGTCATTCGTGCCCGCATGTCGACTCCTTGAAGGGGACTACGTCAGGACCTGAAGTCACGCCAATTTACTGCCCCAAAGCACGCTTGAGCGCTGATTCGCCGCCCAGAACCGGAATGGAGATCGACGTGCCATCGAGGTCGACCGTCAGCTCGGTTCCGGGCGTCGGGCGGAGGGTGAAGCCGTAATCGCTCGACAGAATCATCAGCGCAAGCTGCTGCCCCGGCTTGATGATCTGGTCGTCTGGCTGAAGCGGGAAGGTCATGGTGTAGAACTTCCCCGGCACCAGCGGCATGCCGGGGATCTTCGAGGTATAGTCGTCGCCATTCTTGAGCGACTGGTAGTTCTGCGGGTCAGCCCACCCGCGCGTGACGACCCCGATCTGGCCGGCGCTCCCGATCGGCGCCGGATCGAACGGCAGGGTCACGAGATAGACCGAGAGATTCGCCGCCGGCTTGCTCACCGCAATCTTGAGCGTCACCAGCGTGCTCCCGGACATGTGGATCGAATCCTTGAGCACCGGAAGGGCATAGAGGAGCCGGTTGGTCGACGTGCTCGCTTTCGCCATGTCGCCCGGCTTCACGTGCCAGTCATCGACCAGCTTCTCCGCCCCCTGCTTCCCCTCGGCCTTGAGGGTCAACGCCGCGACGCCGTTGCCACCCTTTGCCGGATGGAGCGTGACCATCGCCGTGCCGGGGATCGGGTAGTCGGCGTAGAACGTCGGCGGCGCCGCGCCGCGCCCGCCGCCGGGAACGACTGCAGTCGACTGGACAATCATCGCGCGCGGCAGCGTGTCGACGCCGTTGTTGATGCCATACAGGTAGTGCGCCCACCATTTGTTCTGGATCTCCTGCGGCGGCGGCGCGCCATGACCGCCCTGGCTCATGTAGATCTTGGCCGACGGATTGATCTTCTTGAGCGCTTCCCACATCCGGATCGTGTTGTCCGGCATGACGTTCCAGTCGTTGAATCCGTGTGCGAAAAGGACCGCGGCGTGGACGTTCTTGATCAGCAGCGTCTGGTCGCGCTCCGCCCAGAAGTTGTTGTAGTCTCCATGCTGGCGATCGGCCTGTTGCGCGAAGAGTCCGTCACGGTAGATGCTGTCGCAGCGCGCGCGCACGCGTCCGCTGTGCACGAAGTCGTAGAGGACCTCGACGTCTTCGCCGAGATAGCCGCCGGGAGAGCGATCGAGTCCGTAGGAGCGGTAGTAGCGGTAATCAGAGGTGTTCGGCGAGATCGGGATTACCGCTTCGAGCCCCGGCACGCCGGTCACCGCGGCCGCCATCGGCAGCGCACCTTCATACGACGTCCCGTAGATCCCCACCTTGCCGTTCGACCAGCCCGCGGCACTCACTTCCTGGTTGCCGTCGAATGTGGTGTACGCCTTGGCGCGTCCGTTGAGCCAGTCGATCACGAACCTGGCGCCGTTGCGTTCGGTGGAGTCGCCGGC
The DNA here is from genome assembly GCA_036500345.1 of Gemmatimonadales bacterium. Taxonomy (NCBI): domain Bacteria; kingdom Pseudomonadati; phylum Gemmatimonadota; class Gemmatimonadia; order Gemmatimonadales; species Gemmatimonadales bacterium. Next base: position 136,359 of record DASYCE010000011.1, read on the forward strand.
GGTGGGACATCCGCCGGAAAGACCGGTCCCCGCCGCCTCGACGTTGATGGCGATCAGGCCGCGCGGCACCCACTGCGATGCGTAGCGCGCCTCGACCGGAGGATCGGCGAGGAACGGGCGATACGTCGCCGGCGTCCGCTTTGGCGGCGGCGCACCGATCTCCTGCTCGACGTTCCAGTCGGCGTCCGAGTTGCCCGGACCGATGTATGGCGACGCAAGCATGATGACCGGCAGCTTGATCCCGGCCTTCTCTGCTGCCGTGGAGCGTACGATGTCGGCATGAACCCGATCGGGCTTCCCATCGTGGTCGCTGTCGAAATTGGTCTCGACCCAGACCCGCTCCTTCACCCATTGCGTCGTGTCGGCGTATTCGGACACCGGCTGCAGCATCCCGTCGCGAACGATCGGACCGAGATGGCCCAGCGTCGTGATCGCGGAGACCGGGCGGGTGGTATCGCCGCCCCGCCCCGCACGCTGTGCCGAGAGCGGGCCGACCAGCGCAAGCGCCAGGAAGGCGGTGGCGGCCGACGTGATACAGGATTCAATCCGCAATGACAGCCGGGGATGCTCAATTGACATGTAGTCGCTCGTGTAAAGGACAGGTCGTGGCACGGTAACGTCGGCCACAAATATGGCAGGGGCGCCGTCGGGAGGCTCGCCCCGGCGCTGCTCATGCACCGCGCCAGGAATCACGGTATACTCTCGCGCGAACACCCCAACCCATCCGGAGCCTTTCAGTGTCACTGCGCATCGGCGATGCGGCGCCCGATTTCACCGCACAAACTACCGACGGCCAAATCACCTTTCATCAGTGGCTCGGCGACTCCTGGGGAATGCTCTTCTCGCACCCCAAGGATTTCACGCCGGTCTGCACCACCGAGCTCGGTGCGCTGGCACATCTGAAGCCCGAATTCGACCAGCGCGGCGTGAAGATGATCGGGCTCTCGGTCGATCCGATCGACCGCCACGTCGGGTGGTCGAAGGACATCGAAGAGACCCAGGGGCTCGCGCCGAACTATCCGATGATCGGAGACACCGACCTGCATGTCTCCAAGCTCTACGGGATGCTCTCGGGCGACGCGGGTGACAGCTGGGACGGGCGCACCGCCGTCGACAACCAGACCGTGCGGAACGTCTTCATCATCGGGCCCGACAAGAAGATCAAGTGGATGATCGCGTATCCGATGAGCACCGGACGGAACTTCGAGGAAGTGCTCCGGTCGATCGATTCGCTGCAGCTCACGGCGAAGCACAAGGTGTCAACGCCGGCAAACTGGCGGCAGGGCGAGGATGTGATCATCTCGGGAAACGTGAACGAAGAAGAGGCTCGCAAGACATATCCCGGCGGCTGGAAGCAGCCGAAGCCGTACATCCGGATCGTACCGCAGCCGGGCCGATAAGCCGGGCTGTTCCGGGACGCTGACCATCAGCGCCTTGTCATCACCGGTACCGTGGTGGCAAGGCGTTCGACTATCCGTGATCGTCTCGTGGCGCGACCGTTGCGAGACGGCCGCCGAACGCACGAATTCTCCCCGCACCTTCTGGTCGCTGCACCACGCGACACCCCGTCGCGCACGCCGACCACCTGGAGAATTCGATGCGCCCTACGATGCGGTACCGCCTCGCCCTCGTCACGCTTGCGCTTGTTGTCGCCGCGTGCCAACCGGACCAGAACCCCACCGCGCCGGCCACGCCGCCGAGCCTCAGGAATGACAAGACCAGCACCGTGCCCGTCGTGGTCGGCGTCGAGGTAGTGCCGCTCCTGCCGAACGATATCCTCGCCACGATCAACGGCATCCACGTGTTCAACGGCGGATTCGGTTCGGCGATCGACCAGCCCGAAGGCGGCAACAACGACTTCTATTCGCTGACCGACCGCGGACCGAACGTCGCCGGCAACGGCACCGACAAACTCTTCGCCGTGCCCGATTTCCATCCGCAGGTTGGTCGGTTCCATCTCGAAGGGGCCACGCTGGTGCGGCAAGGTGTGATCGTGCTCAAGAATGAGTTCGGTGTTCCGATGAGCGGCCTCCCGGTGGGCGCAGCGGGGTGCGGCGCCACCGGCGAGATCCCCCGCGACATCAACGGAAATCTCCTCCCGTTCGACCCCAACGGCATCGACAGCGAAGGGCTTCGCGTCCTCGGCGATGGTTCGTTCTGGGTCTCCGATGAGTACGGTCCGTTCATGATTCACTTCTCCCGCACTGGCGTCACCCTCGAGAAGGATTCGCCGTGCAGCGGACCGAATCCGCTCCCCGCCGTGTTGACCCATCGCCAGGCGAACAAGGGAATGGAAGGGCTCGCGGCGCTCAATGGCGGACATCTGCTGGTGGGAATCGTCCAGAACCCGCTCGACAATCCCGCCCACGCCGATGCCAAGAAGTCGCACCTGCTTCGCATCGTGATGAACGACGTGCAGCATGGCAAGACCGCGCAGTATCTCTACCCGATGGATGACCCTAGCTACGGCGCCAGCGACATCGAAGCCGTCTCGAACACGACCTTTCTCGTCGACGAGCGCGACGGCAACTTCCTCGGCGATCCGGCAAATCCTGCAGTCCAGAAGAAGCTCTACCTGATCGATATCAGCGGTGCCACCGATATCAGCGATCCCGCCAACGGACCGAACGGCCTGATCGTCGGCGGGAAGACGATGGAGCAGATGTCCGACGCCGACCTGGTCGCCAACAAGATCGTGCCGGTGAAGAAGACGCTCGTGGTCGACATGCTCGCCTACGGCTACACGCACGACAAGGCGGAGGGTGTCGCGTTGATCGATGGCGGGAAGACGATCGTGGTGTCGAATGACGATGACTTCGGCGTGAGCGACGACGGGCACGCCCACCTGATCCAGAAGCTGCTTCCGTCAGGTCTGGTCGATCACAATGAGGCGTGGTTCTTCCACCTGAGCAAGTCGCTCAAGTCCGATCACTGAACGGTACAACGGACCCCGCGAGCCGGCAGTGATGCCGGTTCGCGGGCCCTACCGCGACAGCCATCCCAGGTATTTCATCGAGTCGTCGAAGAAGAGCATCGTCGACACGCGCCCCGCCCGATGTTCCGGGCCCCACGTGACGTAGCGGGAACTCCCCGCCCTTACCAGATAGAAGAGCCGAGCCGAGTCGGGGGTGCCGACGGCGGCATTGATCGCCTGCTGCGCGTGCGAGCAGACCGGCCCGGACGACACCAGCGCCAGATCGTGCGGATCAATGCCGGAGAATCCCACGGCGCGCCGGCTGGCGCTGTCAACCGGGTTGGTGAGGAGTTCGCCAAGGCGCGCCTCGAGCCGGGCCGAGTTGGCATCGACACCAAGACACGACAACGGCTGCCGCCGGCCAAGCGCACACGCTGCCACGAGGAAGACGACGACTGCCGCGGTGAGCGTCATGTCGCGCCGGTAGGTCTCGCTGTTGGGATAGTCGATCGGCCGGAGCTTCCGTTCGACCGACGGTGCGAATCCGACGCCGACGGCGAAGAGCAGCAGCATCACCCATGAACGGATCGATTCGGCGCGCGTGTCGCCGCCAGGGCTCGCCTGTGCAGCGGCGGATGGAGTGACAGCGGCAACCGTCGAATCCGGCAATTCCGCCGCCGTCACGATCGCCAGGCGGCGCTCCGCCTCGAGCCAGAAGGTCGCCGGAAGCGCCGGCGACGCGGCGACTTCCGCAGCCATCGTGCGGATTCCGGCCGCCATCGGGGAGAGCGGCCCGAGCTTCTGGTACGCCATCGACGGCATCGGCAGCAGGTTGATCACCACGATCGCGACGAATGCGATGATCACGGCACCGATCGGTGCAGCAACGACTCCCGAATTCGGTTCGGTCCCGGTGACGAATGCGATCGCGATCCCGAACAGACCCCACCACGAGAAGAGTGCGAACCACGGCGCGTGCCCGAAGCCCATCGTCCAGATCACTCCGCTCGCGACAGTGATCAGCGCGCCGATCCAGAGGCCGCTCGCAATCCTCGTCAACAGATTGTCGTCACTCCTGTCGTGACCACGGCTGATCGCCCAGGCGATGATCGCACCGGCCGGAAGGAACGAGGTCAGCGACGCGAGGAACGGCCTGAGGAACAACGACGCAGTGTGCGCCACGAGGTCTTCGGTCAGGAACCCGATGAAGCCGAAGCCGGTCGCCCATGCGAGTGCCAGAATCGTCTGGCGACCGGGCGTGTCGTGATGGACCGGCGGCTCGCCACGACTCTCCCGCCGCGCGATCTCGACGTAGTGCTGCACCCAGTGCACCGCGAGGCCGATGAAAGCGGCGAGGAGGATCGTGATGGCAGCCTCGTGGTTGGTCGACCGGAACGACAGCCAGACGACCCACGCCAGCGTCGAGCCGACGCTGCCGAGCACGCCCCCGGCGAGTGCGGCGCGATACGAGGTGTATCGCGCCGTGGCATCGTCCATCCGGGTGGGCGAGGTCATCGAAAGTGTGCTCCTGAACGGGACGGCCGGGGGAATCGGCCGCGATTCTAACTCGCGCCATTCCGGGGCGCCAGACAGCGCCGCGACGGCCGCCGTCCGTGGCGGAAAGGCCGCTCTCCCCGTAGCTTCCGCCGACCCTCCAGACATCCTTCCAACCGGACGCGAATGGATCTGCGCGAGCAGTTGCAGCAGCACCTGGGATCGTCATATCTCCTCGGCCGCGAGCTCGGCGGTGGCGGGATGTCGCGGGTCTTCGTTGCCGACGAAGTCCGCCTCGGGCGCCAGGTGGTCGTCAAGGTCCTGAGTCCCGACCTTGCGCAGGGGATCAACGCCGAACGGTTCGAACGAGAGATCAAGACGGCGGCGTCGCTGCAGCAGGCGAACATCGTCCCGCTCCACGCCGCCGGCGAGGTCTCGGGGCTGCCGTATTTCACGATGCCGTTCGTGGAAGGCGAATCTCTCCGGCATCGACTGACGCAGGGCCCGCTCTCGATCAACGAAGTGGTCGTCATCCTTCGCGACGTCACCCGCGCGCTCGCGTACGCACACGCCCGCGGCGTCGTGCATCGCGACATCAAGCCGGACAATGTCCTCCTCTCCGGGGGCGCGGCGGTCGTCACCGACTTCGGCATCGCGAAGGCGATCAGCGCATCGCGCACCGATGCACCCGGTGGAACCCTCACGCAACTCGGCACCTCGATCGGCACGCCGGCGTACATGGCCCCGGAGCAGGTCGCCGGCGATCCGAATCTCGATCATCGCGTCGACCTCTACGCCCTCGGATGCATGGCGTACGAGCTTCTCACCGGACAACAGCCGTTCGCCAACCGGACACCGCAGAAGATGCTGGCCGCGCACCTCAGCGAGACCGCGACGTCGGTGCAGCAGCTTCGGCCGGACACGCCGCAGGGACTCGTCACGCTGGTCTATCAGCTGATGGCGAAGGACCCGAACGACCGGCCGCAGACGGCAAGTGATGTCCTCCGCGCGCTCGATGCGGCGATCACCAGCAGCGCGCCCACCGTGGCGTTTTCCGGACCGGGAATGCTGCGAAAGTCGCTGCTCTACTACGCCATCTCGGTCGTCGTGGTGCTCCTCTGCACCCGCGCAGCGATCATCGCGATCGGGCTCCCCGACTGGGTCTTCCCCGGCGCGATCGTCTTGCTGGCGCTGGGCCTCCCGGCGCTGCTGATCACCGCCTACGTGCAGCGGGTGGCGCGGCACACCGCGACCGCGACGCCGACGCTCACGCCGGGCGGCACGATGTCGCAGAGGATGCCGTCGGGGACGATCGCGACGATGGCGATCAAGGCATCGCCGCATGTGACCTGGCGGCGCACCTGGCGCGGCGGAGTCGTGGCGATCGGCGGCTTTGTCTTCCTCGTCACCCTCTTCATGGTGACGCGCGCGTTCGGCATCGGACCGTGGGGATCGCTGCTCGCGTCGGGAAAGCTCGCCGCGACCGATCGCGTCGTCCTCGCCGACATCGGCGTGCCGCCGGCGGATTCCGCCCTCGGCCCGATCGTCGACGAAGCGATCCGCGCCGCGTTGTCGCAGTCGCGGTCGGTCAATCTCGTCCCGCAGACCGACATCGCCGAAGCGATGCAGGAGATGAAGCGATCGAAGGATGCCGCGCTCAATGATCCGACCGTGGTGCACGACGTAGCGCAACGCACCGGCGCCAAGGCCGTCCTCGGCGGGCGCCTCGCGCGCCTCGGCAATGGCTACGCGGTCAGTCTCGAGCTCTCCGCGGCGCAGGGTGGCGCGGTGCTGGCGTCGTACCAGGCGACGGCGGCGAGTTCGCAGGACCTGCTCTCGACGATCGACGGACTCGCCCGCAAGCTCCGCAGCAAGGTCGGTGAGTCGCTGAAACAGGTGCAGCGCACCATCCCGCTCGAACGGGCGACCACCACGTCGCTCGCGGCGCTGCGGAAGTACAGCGACGCCGTCGTCGCCAACGACATCGACTTCGACTATCCCCGCGCGATCCAGTCGGCACGCGACGCGGTCGCACTCGACTCGACCTTTGCGCTGGCATGGCGCAAACTTGCCGTCGCGCTGTTCAACAGTTTCGCGCCGGCGTCCGCCCAGGATTCCGCCATCGAACACGCCGTACGCTATGCCGACCGGCTCCCCGATCGCGAGCGGTATCTCCTCCTCGGCTACCATTTTGAAAACGGGATCACTACCGCCGATCGACGCAAGTCACTCGACGCCTACCGCAGCGCCTACCAGGTCGACTCATCAAGCACCGTCGCGACCAACCAGCTCGGGCTGCTGTTCAATCAGCGACACCAGCAGGATAGCGCAGTGCGGTATTGGCGTCGGCAGGTTCAGCTCGCACCGAACGCAGGGAACGTGGGGCGCGTGGTCGTCCAGCTGGCTCAGGGAGGTCACGGCGCGGAGGCGGCGGCGCTGCTCGATTCGGTCGTCAAGGCGGACCCGGCGGTCGCCACTTCGAACCTGATGATGTACGACGCTCGAGCCGCGGCGTTGATCGCACTCGGCAAACGCGACTCCGCCCTCGCGATCTCTGCGCAGATGATCCGATCGCCCGATGCGACGTTGCATCTGAATGGTCTCTTCATGGAATCGACCAACGCGTCGGTACTCGGCAAGCTCCAGCGGATGATCGAGGCCGACAGCGAACTGGCCATCGCCGCCCCCGGCTCGAATCCCGCGCTGGACGTCCCGCTCGCGCGCGCCCAGGCCGACATCATCCTTCGAGACAGGGCAGCCGATGGCGTCAAGCTGGTCGACGATGTCGTCGCGGGGCGCGCCTGGACCGGGATCGCGCCGAGCGACCGTCCCTACTTCGGAGTGATCGAGCTGTATGCTCGTGCCGGCCGCCCTGATCGCGCCCGCGCCATACTGGCGCAGTTCCAGAGCGACGATCCTGGTGCCAAGGCCCCTGACTCCAAGGCCGACGTCGCGCTCGCGGAGGGAAGAATCGCCGTCGCCGAGGGGAAGTTTGACGACGCGATCCGTCAGCTTCGTGCAGCGGAGTTCCGCGAAGACGGGTCTCCGGTCGAGTGCCGCGCGTGCGTCGAGTTCGAGCTCGCCCGCGCCTTTGACCTCGACCATCAGGGAGATTCCGCCGTCGCCCATTTCGAACGGTATCTCTCGTTCCCTCCCGCGGAGCGCTCCGTCGGCGTCGTCACCGCGGACTATCTCTACCTCGCTGCAGTCGAGAAGCGCCTCGGCGAGCTGTACGAGGGAAAGCACGATCGCGCCAGGGCGCTGCAACACTACAGTGCATTCGTCGATCTCTGGAAAGGCGCCGATCCCGACCTGCAGCCGGTCGTCGCGTCGGTTCGGCAGCGGATGGCGCCGCTGACTGCGCAAGAAGGGCACTGAGCTGCATCGGTCCTGATTCAGGAGCGCGCCGTGCCGGTTCGCCGAATTGTCTCTGCCGCACCCGTGATCTGCTCTGCATCACTCCAGCTGGCGGCGTGGACAGCCGGCACTCCCCCGCTCGGCGCGCAGACCCGTGCACTGCCCCCGGCCCCAGTCGCGGCAGTGCGCCCGGTGACCGACGACTACTTCGGCACCAAGGTCGTCGACGACTACCGGTATTTCGAACACCTGAACGAGCCCGATGTCCAACAGTGGATGAAGGCCCAGGCCGAGTACACGGATTCCGTGCTCGCGAGGATCCCAGGCCGCGCGGCGTTCCTCGCGCGGATCCACGAACTCGACGCATCGGAGCAAGCACTGGTGACCTCCGTCTGGCGCCGGCCCGGCGATCGCTATTTCTACCTGAAGCGCCTTGCCAGTGAGCCCACCGACAAGCTGTACGAGCGAACCGGCCTGCGCGGCGCAGAGCGAGTTCTCGTCAATCCGGCGGACGTCCCGCTGTTGCCCCAGCATCGGGGCAGAGGACCGAGCAGCATCAACGGCGTCACGATTTCGCCCGACGGCCGGTACGCCGTCGTCGGCATCGCGCCGGGCGGAGCGGAGTTCGACAGTGAATTCCACGTGTTCGTCACCGCGACGGGGCGAGAGACCGGCGACGTCATTCCTCGCAACAGCTCCAACGAAGTGGGTTGGCTACCCGGAAATCGCGGATTCGTCTACGCGCGGCCGCAGGAGCTTCCCCCCGGCGCCCCCGCCACCGCAGCGGAACAGAAGGAGCGCAGTTACCTGCACGTGCTGGGGACACCCACCCCCAGCGACCGTGCGGTGTTCGGCTACGGGGTGACACCATCCGTCGTCGTCGATTCATCCAACGGTGCCGGCGTCCGTACCGGCCCGGGGTGGCGATACGCACTCGGCGTGCTCAGCGACGGCACCTCGCGCAACGGCGCGTGGTACATCACCTCGATCGACTCGCTTGGGATGCCGCACGCGGCGTGGCAGAAGATCGCCGGGTTCTCCGATCAGGTCACCCGCGCCGCGCTGCACGGCGATGACCTCTATCTCCTGACCTCACACAATGCATCGCACTTCAAGATCCTTCGTACCGACGCGCGGCATCCGGATCTGGCGACGGCGGAGACGGTGGTGCCCGAAAGCGAGGCGATCGTCCATCAGATGAGCGTGGCACGGGACGCGATGTACGTGCAAGAGACTGACGGCGGCGTCGATCACGTACTGCGGGTTCCGTTCGGACGGGACCCGGTGGTCGAGCACCTGACGCTGCCGTTCGCCGGCAAGGCCGATCTGAACGTCGATCCGGAGCTCCCCGGTGCACTGATCTGGCTGGCAGGTTCCACCCGGGCATTCGCCCTCTATTGCTACCATCCCGCCACGAGAAGCCTGACAGACACGAAGCTGCAGCCGGAGGGGCCCGTCGACCAGCCGACGACGATCGCGTCGTCCGAGGTCGAGGTCACGAGCTGGGACGGCACAAAGGTCCCGCTCACGATCGTGCATCCGACGGGGATGAAACTGGATGGCTCGCATCCCACGATGCTCGTCGGCTACGGCGCCTACGGCGATGCCCTCGAACTCGAGTACGATCCAATTCAGATCGCCCAGTACGAACGGGGCGCCGTGGTGGCCGCGTGCCACGTGCGCGGCGGCGGTGAGCACGGCGAGGCGTGGCATGCGGCCGGCCAGAAGCTCACCAAGCCCAATAGCTGGAAAGACTTCATCGCGTGCGCCGAATATCTGATCGCCAACGGGTACACGTCGCCGGCACATCTTGCGGGCGAGGGCGGGAGTGCCGGCGGCATCATGATCGGCCGGGCGATCGAGGAGCGACCCGACTTGTTCGCAGTCGCGGTCGCAAGTGTGCCGCTGGCCGATGGCCTGCGATCGGAAACCACCGCCAATGGCGTGCCCAACGTCGCCGAATTCGGCAGCACGAGCACAGAGGACGGCTTTCGCGCCTTGTACGCAATGAGTCCCTACGCGAACATCAAGGATGGAGTGAATTATCCGGCGGTACTCGTGACCACGGGGATCAACGATCCACGGGTCCCTCCATGGGAAGCCGCAAAATTCGCAGCGCGGCTGCAGGCCGCAACCGCGAGCGGGAAGCCGGTGCTGTTGCAGGTGGACTACCACGCAGGCCACGGCGCCATGACCGCTGCGCAGGGGCTGCAATTTGAGGCCGACAGCTGGAGCTTCATCTTCTGGCAGACCGGCGATCCGGCGTTTCAGCCGAAGCGTTGATGCGACGAGGCGCGCCAACCCTCAGCGAGATCTACGTGATCCGGAACTTCGACACGAAGCGGCGGCGGCTGTCAGTGCCCCGCGGCCCGCTGCACGTCGGGCGGGAAATCCTCCATCTCCTGAATCTGCCGCACCTCGATCGTGTCGCCCTCGAGCATCGGCGCCTTGCGCGCCCATGCGATCGCCTCGTCTCGCGAATTCACCTTGATCGTCCAGTAGCCACCGACCATCTCCTTCGCTTCGGCGAACGGCCCGTCGGTGACGCTCGACGTCCCCTTCCCGAATGCGATCCGCGCGGCCTGCGGCGGTGGGCGAAGGCCGTTCATGTCGAGCACGATGCCGGCATCGATCATCGACTGGTTGAACTTCGTCATCTTGGCGACGAGATCGGCGGGCGGCGTGAAGTCGGCATCCGCTGATTCGTAGGCCTTCGGGATCACCAGCAGCATGAAGCGCATTGTCGTATCTCCCCAATAGTCCGTTCTGTCGGATTCGAATCAGTTGGCGAACTGCCCCGTGGAATGAACCGCATCGAGGCGCAAAGCGATCCATCCCCGGCGCCCACGAGCGACCAGAACCGTCAGCACTCCGACGACGAACGGCGTCACCGCCATCGCACCGCCGCCGATGGCGAGAGTGACGATCACCGCACCGGCCATGATGATCGAGAGCCCAGTTGCCGCGATCGGGGTCAACTCACGACGGATCCGGAGCGCACCCGGGAGGATCAGCCCCAGGGCGCCGAGGAACTCCATGGCGCCGATGAAACGGAGGAATCCCACCGGAAGTGGCGCCATCCGCGCCAAAGTGGCAGCAGGGGTCGCTTCCTTCATTCCACCGGCAAAGAGGAAGAGGGCAGCGAGGATGATCTGGACCGCCCAGAGCGCCTTGGTGTTGCGGCTTGAAGCATTGGATGAGGACGACATGGTCTGGCTCCGCGTTCGAGGTGTCGCCGGGACCGAGTGTTCCGGCTCTACCACTGCGTCGAACGGGGCCGACCGAAATCGACAGGGCTACCATGACCTAGCTGTCACACCTCCCGCCGCGGCACTCCCAGCCGATGACCAGCGCGATCCCGAACAGGGCGATGACCGGAGAAAGCCAGATCCACGCCTCGCGACCGGGATGTCCGGCGCGCGGCTGGGAGATGTCGGCCAGGGCGTATTGCACGCGGCAGCTGTCGCAATTGAGGTGCTTGAGCCAGGGCACGCCGCTCAGCGAGTCGGCCGAAAACCGCACCCCGTGGAGACGCACCACCTGATCGTGAACATGGAACTCCAGGATTGCCCGTTGATCGACCGGGTGCGGCGCAGGACTGATGGCGACCGGCTGCCAGTTGGCACAGCCGTACGCCGCGAAGACGACCAGGAGCAGGGCGCTGTTCCAGCGGGTGCGGAGACCTCGCATCATCGGCATGCGACGAATCTACGCCCGATTCATCAGTCGGTTCACGATGCACGAACCGGTCGCTCCTCACCCCTTGCCCACAGAGGTATTCCGGAGCGATACTCTTGCCACAGAGGTATGCACCGCTACGGAGGTACCGATGGCTGGCTCCGATCTCTTCACCGGTTCGCTCGATCTGCTCGTCCTCAAGGCGGTGACGTGGGGGCCGCGCCACGGATACGCGATTGCCCGGTGGCTGCGGGAACAGACCGGCGAGACGCTGCCGATCCACGAAGGGGTCCTCTACCCTGCGCTCCATCGCCTCGAACGGAAGGGATGGCTCGACGAGGAGTGGGGGGCGACCGAGTCGAACCGCGAGGCGAAGTTCTACCGGATCACCCCGGCGGGGCGCGCCGCGCTCCGAGTCGAGACGGCGCGATGGCGCGCATACACCCAGGTGATGAACACCGCGCTCGCCGCGCAACACGGGCCGTGACGCGATGAAGCGCCGCTTCGATTGGCCGCACGGCCGCGATCAGGTCAATCAGGACGTCGATCGCGAGCTGTCGTTCCATCTCGACGAACGGCGCCGCGAACTGATCGCGGCCGGTGCCTCGCCCGACGACGCCGACCGCGCCGCACGCGACGAGTTCGGCGACCGTGCCTCGATCGAATCGGAGGTGCGGACGCTGCGGCGCGACACCGTACGCGCTCGCCTTCGTCGCAACTGGTGGGACGATGTCGGCCAGGATCTCCGGATCGCGGTCCGCAGTCTCCGCCGCGCTCCCGGGTTCACTGTCGTCGCGCTGCTTACGCTCGCCCTCGGCATCGGCGCCAACAGCGCGGTCTTCTCCGTCGTCAACGGCGTCCTGCTCAGACCGCTGCCGTACCCCGCCGCAGGACAGCTCGTGCAACTCTGGACCGATCAGCGTGCGCGCACTGGCCGGGCGCAGCCCGAGTGGCTCACGCCACCGGACTTTGTCGACTGGCGCGAGCAGAACAAGACCTTTTCGAGCATGGCATCGTACCAGAATTGGGCGCCAACGATCACCGGTGCCGGCGACCCCGAAGCACTCAACGGATTGATGGTGAGCGGCGATTTCTTCCGGACCCTTGGCGTGAGCGCCGAGGTCGGCCGCACACTCACGGCCGCAGACGACGACCCCGCCGCGGAGCCGGTCGTCGTGCTGAGCGACGCGTTCTGGCGCACCAGATTCGGCGGCGATCGCGGAATCGTCAATCGGGAGATTCAGCTCAACGGGCAGTCATGGCGCGTGGTCGGCGTGATGCCGCCGGCGTTTCGCGCGCCGGTCGCAATTTCGATGGTGGTCTTCCGTCCCGTTCGGCGTCCGGCGACCAGTGGATGCGGGCGCGGCTGCATAGTGCTGCGGGCAGTCGGGCGCCTGAAGCCGGGTATCACACTGGCGCAGGCACAGGCCGATATCGGTACCATCGCGCGTCACGAGGCGGAGGCGTATCCCGAGACCAACCAGAAGGTCGGCGCGTGGCTCATCCCGTTGCACGAGCAGGTCACCGGCCCGACACGCCAACCCCTCCTCGCGCTGACGGCTGCGGTCGCACTGGTCCTGCTGATCGCGTGCGTCAACCTCGCCAACCTTCTTCTCCTCCGCGGCGAAACTCGGGCGCGCGAGCTCACCGTGCGCGCCGCTCTCGGCGCCGGCCGCGGGCGGCTGCTGCGTCAGTTGATGACAGAAGGGGTTCTTCTCGCCGGCATCGGTGGTCTGCTCGGCCTGGCGCTCGCGGCAGTGGCGTCACGCGCGCTCGCGGCGGTCGTCCCGCCGATCGTGCAGCAGATGCAGCAGGTCGCCGTGAACGGCACCGTGGTGGCGTTCACCGCGTTGACGACTGTCACTGCTGGAATGCTCTTCTCGCTACTCCCCGCCATCCGGTCGACCGGCTACGACCACCTCGGCCTCCTTCGTTCAGGAGTGCGTGCAGGAAACGCGCACCGCAATCGGCTCCAGCACTCCCTCGTCGCCGGGCAACTCGCGCTCGCGGTGATTCTCCTCGTTGGCGCGGGACTCCTGATCCGGAGTCTTGCCTCGATGGAGCACGTCGATCTCGGCTATCGCAGTGAGGGAGTGCTCTTCGACGCCCTCGCGCTCCCGGCTTCGCGGTATGACAATGCCAGGGCGATGTCGATGATGAGCAGCATTCTCGAGCAACTGCGCGCCAACCCGGCGATCAGGTCGGCGGAGATCACCGATCAGCCGCCGCTCAGCGCCGGCGATCAGGACATGACGGCAATTCCGGTCGGCGAACCATTCGACCCGAATGCGCCACCGAGTCTCTGGTATCGGGCGACCTCACCCGGGTATCTGCAACAGATGCACCTGCATCTCGTGGCCGGGCGGTACTTCGGCAACGGCGATCGCGCCGGTTCGACACCAGTCGGGATCGTCAACGCCGAGGCGGCGCGCAAACTCTGGCATGGAGAGAATCCTGTCGGCCGCACGCTTGCCGCCGGGCCCGAAGCCGCGGCACCGCGTCTCACGGTGGTGGGGGTGATCGCAACCGATCACGCCGATGGTCCCAATCAGCCGGTCAAGGGTGAGCTCTTCGTCCCGCTCGGGCAGGTTCCCGTCAACGGCTTCACTGTGGTGATCGAGCCGGCGCATGGGGACGCAGCCGCGATCGCAGCGCTCCGCTCGACGTTGCACGCCGCCGATCCACTCCTCCCGTTCGCCGAGCCGGTTGCGATCGAGAGTACGGTGAGCGATGTCGTGGCGCTGCCGCGGCTCTACGCCATCGTGATCGGTGTCTTCGCGACGGTGGCGCTCGCGCTGGCGATCATCGGGGTCTACGGCGTGATGGCATACGTGGTGGCGCAGCGTCACCGTGAAATCGGCGTTCGCCTCGCGCTCGGCGCATCGCCGTCCGTCATCCGTCGATTGATGCTCTGGCGCGGCGTGCGGCTGGCGATCATCGGCGCTGTCGCCGGGCTCACCGGCGCCGCGGCGCTGACCCGTCTCCTCGGATCGCTGCTCTTTGGGGTCAGCGCCACCGATCCGATGACCTTCGCCGGCGTCCCGCTGATTCTCGGCGCGGTGGCTCTTGTCGCGTGCTGGATTCCCGCGCGACGCGCCATGCGGATCGATCCGATCGAGGCGATCCGGGCCGAGTAGCGGGCATTTGCAGGCAGAGTGACGGCGTCGCTCAGCGCGGCGAGCGCGCGACCGCCGGCGGATCGGCGAACCGATCCTCTCCGGGTACCCCGATCGCCGAGACATCGCTACTGCCGCTGCCATCCTGTCGCAGCACTCCGTGACTGGTTGCTCCGATCAACATCCGGGAAGAACTCATCCGGATCGATCGTCACCGCGGTGATCGTGTTCGCGCCGGGGAATGTCACCGTCGTCTGCCGCTTGCCGGCGAGCCAGACATCGACCGGAATCGTGACGCGCGTCACGCTGCTGTCGCGATGCGTCACCGCGACGAAGACAGGCATCGGCGCGACGCCGTGATCGCCGATCGTCACCACGAGCGAATCACCGACGGTCGCGACGTTGTCGATCGCCTGGTCGAGCGGCCACGCATGATAGAACCACGTGCTCCAGAACCACGACAGATCGCGTCCCGCCGCGCGGGACACCGCGTTGAAGAAATCGTACGGCTGCGGATGCTTGCCGATCCACTCCTTGCCGTAGCTGATCAGCGCCTGATGGAGGACGTCTCCGCCGAGAATGCCGCGGAGCGCGGTGAGGACCTGCGCGGTCTTGTCGTAGTAGACGACGAGATAGGTGTTGTCGGGGAAGAGATCGCCCGGACGCATCAATTCGTCGTCGTCGCCGCGGCGTACCGTGCCAAGGTAGAGGCGGCGCTGGCCGTGCTCCGAGTCGTTGGCGCGCCCCCCCGTGCGATTCTCCCCATACAGCGCGCGCATTCCCTGCGCAACGTCGAACTGGGTGAACCCCTCGTCCATCCACGGGTTGCGCGTCTCATTCGAACCGACCTGCATCGGGAACCACATATGCCCGGTCTCGTGCATCAGGTCGCCCGCCAGCGAAAGCGTATCGGCCCACGGCTGCATCAGCGTCATCATCGGGTATTCCATCCCGCCGCTGTCGAGGATTCCCTCCATCGACGTCATCTGCGACCACGGATATCGCCAGAGCCAGTTCGACATCTGCTCGATCGCGTCGCGGGTGAATCGTGCGCCGCCAACGGCCCACGCGGCGGCGTCAGGCGTCAGGCGATAGAAGGAATTGATGTCGACCGTGTCGCGACCACCGGCGTCGTTCTTGACCAGTGCCCGGGTCGCGTCCCATGCGTATTCGTTACTTGTGCCCCAGGAAAAATCGCGGACATCCTTCGCGACAAAGTGCCACGTCGTCGTCGGACCATTCGTCGACGCGAACACCGCGTGCGGATCTTCACCGGGCGATGCGATCCGCACGGTGCGCCCGGTGCGCCGCGCCACCGCCAGCGAATCACGCGCCGCCCGCGACAGAACCGCCGATGCATTGACCAGTGAACCGGTCGCACCAACGACCCATCCGCTCGGCACACCGAGGTCAACATCGTAGTCGGCGGGATCCATGTAGAACTCCGCCTCCAACAGGTACGGATCGGTGACCCACCCATCGACGTCGTCGTACACCGCGACTTCCGGGTACCAGTACCCCATGAAGTAGACGTTCCCGTCACGCCCTTCGCGGCCATCGGCGGGCGCCGGCGCCGGTGTGTACGACCAGGCGATATCGAGCGCGACCGTGGCACCGGAAACGAGCGGAGTCACGAGCGGGATCGACATCACCGTGCCGTCGACGGCGTATTCACCCGGCGTCGGCCGTCGCGCCGGAGCCGCCGTCACCGGCATCGCGGGGTTGCGATCGGCCTCGGCGCGAATCGCCGTCCCGTCGACGAGCACCGATTCGAGGGTGACGCCATCGGTGACCGGAACGCTCTGTCGTCGTGGCGAACCCGCGGCGAAGGCGTTCTGCCGCAGATAGATCTCGATGGTGCGAAGCGTATCGGGCGAAAAGTTGCGATAGGTGATCCGCTCCTTTCCGGTCACCCGATGCGCCACGGGGTCGAGCGCGGCGTGAATGTCATAACTCGGATGCTGCACCCAGTAATTCGCCCCGGGTGCCCCGGTCCGCGTCCGGGTGCCGCGCGCGACTGCTCGGCTGAAATGGTTCGACTCGAAGATCGGACCGGGAATCGGGCGCGGCTCGTGCACGATCGCCGCGGGGTCACTGAGCGGCGCGGGGAGCGTTTGCGCGCGGATCGATGGAGCAATCGATACCAGGATCGATACAACAATCACGGCGGATTTCATCTTCATACCTCGCGTACTCCAGATCAAAGCCGGACTGGATGACATCAATGCCCGTTGAGCGCACCGAGCACCTGAACACCAAGGCGCACCGGTTCCCAGAATTCGAGCCCGGCGAAAATCAGGTCGTCGGCGTGGCTGAAGGCGGAGTCCGACGCCTGGTTGGATCCAGACGCCGGCTGCTCGGTCGTCGTGCCGACGATCATCACCGCTTCTTC
Source organism: Gemmatimonadales bacterium (assembly GCA_036500345.1). NCBI lineage: Bacteria > Pseudomonadati > Gemmatimonadota > Gemmatimonadia > Gemmatimonadales > Gemmatimonadales bacterium. The sequence continues at coordinate 153,310 of DASYCE010000011.1, forward strand.
CGTGGGATCGATGATCAGCAGATAGCATGAGATGTGTGCCGGGGTCGACTCGTGGACCATGTACCGCGACAGGCATCGGGAGATCCCGTGCGCGTGAAAGGTGAACGAGGACGTCGCAATGAATTCCCCGGGCCGCTGCTGAAACCCCGTCGCTTCGATATCGGTCAACATCCGGAACGCCGCTTCGGCAGCGGAACGGTCGCGGAAGACCCGGAAATCCACCTGGTCGTCGGGGTGGACTCCTTCGCGAACGGTGGCACGCGTCGCGCCGATTTCACCGGCATTCTCGGTCGACACCGTGGTGTACGATGTGATCTTCGCGCTCTTGTCGGAGAATTGGCTCTCGTCCATCGAATGGTTCTGCAGGAACGAATAGATGTCGGCCGGTTTGAAGATCGCCGGCTTCCCGTGCGGCGTCGGTTCGGTGTCGGGCGATGAAGGCGGCGGGGGCAGCTCCGGCGGTGTGACCGCTGCCGGCGGCGCCGCGGGCGGGGTAGCGGGTGGAGTCGCGCCGACCACGACCCGATGCCACGCACCGGTGCCAAGCTTCCCGGTTGCGGTCAGCGTGTCGTTGTGCGGCTCGAGATAGGTGCCGGTATCGGCCCACGCCAGGGTGGTCGATTCGAGCGTGTAATGTCCGCTGCGGGCACGGAAGATTCCGCTGTGCGCCGGAGTGTTCCCCGGCCCCTCGGCGTGGAAGGCGTACGTGCCGTTCGCCCGGATCTCCCAGACCCACCGCGCCACGCCGTCGGCGTTCGGCACCATCACATCCCAGGTCCCGACCAGCCGGGGATCAACCTTTGACGGCGCACAGGCCGCGAGCAACGCTGTCAACGCAAGCGCGTATCGCATCAGACCATCCGTGCCGGAGTGGGGATCGGGAGCACCGCAAATATACCGTTTGCATGGGGTCGGTGGTGCCGAGATCCACAGTTGCCAATTGCGTCCCCGGCGGTACTGTTCGGAGCATCCTCATGGCAATGAGTCACTCGTGACCCGTTCATTCATTGCGGTTCTTGCCCTGCTCGCCGGGACGCTCGGCTGTTCATCGTCCGGATTGACCACGACGGTCGATGACGGCCAACAGGTGCTTCGCGCTGTCCAGTTCTCCCACCCGATCGGCATTCTCGATCAGCTGACACTCCGCAAGTACGGCCGTCTCGTTGCAGTGGTCCAGCTCGATTCCACCGCACTCCTGATGACATCATCGTACGACCAGATTCGCGCACTCCCCGGCGTGACCTTTGTCGGGCCCTCGCTGGGAACGTCCGACACCGTCCATCTCGAGTTCGGCGTTCGCGCCCGCGATTCGTCGGTGGCAACGGCCGAATCGATCGTTTCGCAAATCGGGCAGACTGCGTACTCCCCCTACCATGGCTTCGTCTCGGGAATCGCCGCCGCAAATCATCTGGGCGAACTCGACAACTTCGCCTCGGTCATCGCATACGCCTGGTACAACTACGATCCAGATCATGACGATTGATCCCGGCGTAGCAAAGATCTCCTACCGCGGATCTCCCTTGAAGATCCACTGCACGCCAAACCGGTCGTAAAACTGCCCGTAAGTTCCGAACGGCATGGCGTGCAGCTCCTGGAATCGCTCCTTCTCTGCTCCCACCGCGAGCCGGTCGAACACCACCCTCAGCTCGTCGTAACCGCCGCCGATGACGAAGATCGCGAAGGTGTTCCCCTGCACCGGATCGAACGACGGCGATGCCATCCAGTCGGTGGCGACGATTTCGATCGCTCCGCTCTTCAATTGCGCGTTGATGATCCGCTGATGCTTCTCGGCGGGGAATTGCGTCTTCATCGGTGTGTCACCGACCTTCGTCAGGATCAACTCACCGCCAAGCGACTGGTGGTAGAACGTCATCGCTTCGGCGCAGTTGCCGTCGAACAACAGAAATGGCGCGCAACGCAGCATCGGTGATCTCCGTCAGATGATTCGAGTGTGATCGTCACCGCGACAGTGCGGCTACTCCGTCTTCGCCTTCCGCTGCTTCCCTGCCTGATACGCCGCCATCGCCGCATCGCTCCCCTCCAGCGTCGGCAGCGGATTCTCCGTCTTCGCCCCCGCGCCGATCAGCGCCGTCACCACCGCGGCGTAATCGCCGGTCTTCGCGTGCCAGCCGTGCAGCGAGCCGTGCAGCGCCCACCCCAGCGGCGGGATCTTGTGCTCGTTGTCGCGGGAGTCGAGCGGCGGATGGTACGAGAGGATCTCCCGCACCATCGCGGCGTTGCCGTGCCACGACGCCCAATGCAGCGACGTGCCGCCGTGCAGTCCGTTCGCCGCGACCGGCCACCCGGCCTTGAGCAGCAGCCGGACGGCCTTGGTGTTGTTGCCGACCGCCGCGCCGACGAGGCGGTGCACCAGTTCTGCCGAAATCGGCGCGTTGCGGTCGCGCTGCGCCATGAACTGCTCGAACAGCGCTTCGTCGCCGAGGAGGCACGCCTGGGTCACCTTCACGTCGTTGGAGCTGTGATCCATCAGGTAGTCGTAGACGTCTCGATGCCCGAACTCCTGCGCCACCATCTGCGGCGTCTTTCCCTGCCCCAGGGTCCAGACATAGATCGACCCGCCGGCGCGCGGATTCTGCATCGGAAAGTGGCGCGGACCAATGATCCGTTCGACGACGGTCGGATCACGTTCAACGAGCGCTCGGGCGCGATCGAGATCGCCGAGCGCCGCGATGAGGAAGATGTCGGCATCGGCTCCGGCATCGACGAGATAGCGCGCCACTTCCTGGCGTTCGCGGATGGCGTACTGTGCGGCGGTCGATTCGTGGTCGACGTCGCGCGCGTTGAGGTCGGCGCCATGCTCGACGAGATAGCGCGCCGTCGGCACGTCCTTCGCCCAGTGCAGCGGCGTCTTTCCGTCGCCACTGCGCTGGTGCACCGCCTGGGGATTGGCCGCCACCAATCTTGCCAGCTGGTCGACGAGGCCGAACTTCGCCGCGGCCACTGCGTCGACAATCGCTCCGCGCTCGACGAGGAACGGCATCAGTTCATCGCTCGAACTCTCGAGAACCGAGAATCCGCCGGCCCACCAATCGCTCTTCACCGACAAGTCGGCACCCGCCGCCAGCAGCAGGTCGATCATCTCGCGATTGCTCCGCTGCACTGCGGCGAGGAGCGGCGTGGCGCCGAAGCTGAGAACGTCGGTACCGCGATTGATGATCGCCTTGAGCTCCGGATGCGCACCGAGGAGATCGCGGACTTTCGCGACATTGTTCCCCTTGATCGCGAGATAGAAGGCGGTGGTCGGATCGGCCGTGAGCGATTCGACCTTCATCTTGAGCTCCGGCCAGCTCTTGAAGCCGTACTCGCGCGCGATGACGTGCTGCGCGTCGGCGAGCTTGTCGCCCCCGTCCACGCCGGCGTCGCGGAAGCGTTGCGTGCCTTCGGCGCTGCCATCGCGCACCGATTGCAACAGGGTCTTGGCCTGGTTCTTCAGATGGTCGAGATCAGGATGGTCCGGCAGGACGCGTGGCATGACTCCCCCTTCGTGGGTGCCCGGCGTCCGCTGCAATGGGCTGAAGAGAGGTCGATGTGTGCTGCGGTCGAACCCAGGTGGGATGATCCCTGCCCGCGGACGGGGTGGCGCCCTGGAGCGCGGGGAGATTCTAGCGCGGGGGTCGCGGGCGAGACAAGGGGTCGATCACCGGCACCGCCGTATCGCGCCGTCGACACCATCCTGTCCGCACCATTCCGCCGCCCGCCAATGCGTGCCCGCCGGTCCCGCTGTATCGTCCTGTATCACCAAACTCCCCACCTGGAGCACAGGAATGCATTCGATTCGCCACCGTCTGATGATCGGCGCCGCGCTGTCGGCCGCTCTCCCCGCGATCGCCGTGGCGCAGAACCCGCCGCCGGCCGCCACCGAAGTCGGCGCGTCACAGCTCGCGATGGTCGACCTCCTCCCCACGGGGATGCCGAGACTCAACGTGACGTCGCCCGCGTTCACGCAGATGAGCGACATCCCGATGCAGAACACCCAGTACGCCGGGAACGTCTTTCCCGGGCTGCATTGGACCGGCGGCCCCGGGTCGACCAAGTCGTACGCCATCATCATGCAGGACGGCGATGCGATGCGTCAGGGCGCGCCGATCCTTCACTGGACGATGGTCAACATTCCGGCCGCGACTCGCACCCTCGACCCCGGTATGACCGCCGCTCCCGACGGTTCGCAGTTCGGCCCGAACATGCGCGGCGCCAATCAGCCGTACACCGGTCCACGCACGCCGGCCGGCCCGAAGCACCGCTATCACATCCAGATCTTCGCGCTCGACATCGTCCTCCCCGACGTCGCCCGTGCCGACTACGGTTCGCTCACCGCCGCGATGAAGGGACATGTCGTCGCCGGTGGTGAGCTCGTGGGCCTGGGGCAGGCGCCGGCGCCGAGTGGACCGGGGGACTGACGGCACCGATCCGCCGACTTGTCGACTGTCGACACCGTCTTGTTGACAGCCGACAAGTCAGCGGGTATTCTGCGGCCAACCTGGAGTTGCCCATGGCCGCCACGTCCGATCTCCTGCAGGGAACCCTCGACCTCCTGATCCTGCAGACCCTCTCGTCCGGCTCGCTCCATGGCTGGGCGATCTCGCAGCAGATCGGCCAGACATCGAAGCAGCTGCTCCAGGTCAACCAGGGCTCGCTCTACCCCGCCCTCCACCGACTCGAGGGCGACGGATTCCTCGCAGCCAGATGGGGGATGTCGGAAACCGCCCGACGCGTCCGTTTCTATTCCCTCACCCGCACCGGCCGCACCCGCCTCGCCCGCGAAACCCGCAACTGGCGCGAATACAGCAACGCCGTCGACCTGATTCTCGGATCGGAACGGAGACCGGCATGACGATCCGCGCCATCCTTCGCGCGCTCAGGCTGATCGCCACGCCGCGCGCCGCCGAGCACGACATCGACGACGAAATCGAAGCGCACATCTCGCTGCAGGCGGCACGACACGTTGCCCTGGGCATGGACGCCGACGCCGCGCGGCTCAAGGCCGAGAACGAATTCGGACCGGCGGCGGCAACGAAGCAGGCGGTCCTTGGCGTGCACGCCAATCCCGGTGCCGCGTGGCCCGAAGTCTTCGCCGGTGACATCCGGTTCGCCTGCCGGTCGCTCGCACGCCATCGCGTCTTCAGCGGTGTGACGATCACCGTGCTCACCCTCGGCATCGCCGCGGCGACGCTGATGTTCTCCGTCGTCTCCGGCGTCATCCTCCGTCCGCTGCCGTATCAGCATCCCGACCAGCTGGTGATGATCTGGGCCGATTTCAATGATCCGTCGGTCGCCGGGATCCCCGAACCGGTGAACGGACTGCAGATCGTCGGCATTCAGCAGCACGGGCGCGTCTTCCAGAGCGTGTCGGGCGTCGAGTCGCGGCAGATGAATCTCCAGACCGACAACGCACCGGAGCGGATCGACGGCGCCGGCGTCGACGACAACTTCTTCCAGACGATGGGCGTGACACCCGCGATCGGCCGCGGATTCCAGGCGGGCGAGGAGAACCCCGGCGCCGACCACGAAGTGGTGATCGGATGGGATCTCTGGCAGCGTCGCTTCGCCGGCGACCGCGGCGTGATCGGCCGGAAGATCCTGCTCAACAACGAGCCGTACACCGTGATCGGCGTGGCACCGCAGCGGTTCAATTTCCCTGCGGGCGCCGGCATGCCGTCGACCGTCCCTGTGCCGGTCGCAACCGAACTCTGGGTTCCGGTGAAGCCCGCGCTGTACGGTCCATCGGAGGATCTGGCGGTGGCGCGCGTCAAGCGGGGAACGACCCTCGCCGCGACGCTCGCCGATCTCGACGACGTGGCGCATGCGCTCGACCTGCAGATCCCGGGCGCCAAGGGATTTTTCGCGATGCATGCCATCCCGCTGCGCACCCAGCTGGTCGGCGATGTGCAGGGGATGCTCTTCATCCTGCTGGGCGCCGTCGGCGTCCTGCTGATCATCGCGTGCACCAACGCGGCCCAGCTCTTCCTCGCCCGCCTGCAGGGGCGCCGCGGCGAACTCGCGATCCGCGCGGCGCTCGGCGGGTCGGCGGCGCGCATCGCCCGGGTCCTCCTCCTCGAAGCGCTGGCACTGACCGGGATCGCCGGCGTCGCGGGCGCGGTGCTCGGCTCGATCGCCGTGGGGCTGGTGCGCCACGCCGGATCGAACCGGATGCCGAGAGTGAGCGATATCGCGTTCGACGGACGAGTCATTGCAGCCGCCGTCGCGATCACCGTGATCGCCGGCCTGCTCTTCGGCGTCGTTCCAGCATTCCGTGCAGGGCGCATGCGGCTCGCCGAGGCCCTCAGGCGCCGGGGCCGGAGCGGCGACTTCGGTTCGCCACGGACCCGGCGGATCCTGATTGTCTCGGAGATCGCCCTCTCCGTGATGCTGGTCACCGGATCGGGATTGCTGATCCGTTCGCTGGGGCACCAGCTCGGCGGTGATCTCGGATTCACCGCGCCCCACGGCCTCACCTTCGAACTGTCGCTCCCCGCGCTCGCCTATCCCGAGAAGCAGGGCGCGACGTTCATGGAACATCCGAAGAGCGTCGACTTCTTCCACCAGGCCCTTGAGCGGATCCGCGCGATTCCCGGAGTCAAGGCAGCGGCGATCGGCAAACCGCTGCCGATGAGCGGTTCGGAAGAAGGAACAGTCTTCACGCCGGAGAACAGTGATCCGCGGCTGACGGCCAACGGGCACGCGCCGATCATCGACTACACCGTCGCGAGCCCGCAGATGTTCACCGCGCTCGGCACGCCGCTGCTGAATGGCCGCGACTTCGACGAGACCGACCAGCACGACTCGCCACCGGTCGTGATCCTCAACGCGGCGGCAGCACATTGGCTCTGGCCGGGACAGAGCGCGGTGGGACACCGGCTCCGCCTGGGGGGGGCTCGATCGCAAGCGACCTGGATGACGGTGATCGGCGTCGTGGCGGATATGCGTCGCTATTCGCTCATCAAGGATCCGTCGCCGGAGATCATCGTGCCGTACACGCAACGCCCCTATCCGACCTTCGCGCCGATGCAGTTCGTGGTGCGGAGCACGGTGGGCTCGGCAGCGCTTGCCGCACCGATTCAGCGGGCGATCTCGTCGATCGACCCGACGATTCCGGTGGCGCAGATGCGGACGATCGACCAGCTCGTGGCCGATGTGTCTGCCAACGCGCGCTTCGCCACGATCACCATGAGCATCTTCGGGATCGCAGCACTCCTGCTGGCGATGGTGGGATTGTATGGCGTGATCGCCTATACGGTGAACCAGCGGCGCCAGGAGTTCGGGCTGCGCACGGCGCTCGGCGCCGGCCGGGGCGACATCATCCGGCTGGTCCTCCGCGACGGGCTCACGCTCACGGTGATCGGCCTCAGCATCGGTGCGGTCCTCGCGGTGGCAGGCGGGCGCGTGCTCCGGTCGATGCTGTACCATGTATCGGTGGTTGATCCCGTGACAGCGATCGCGACGATTGGCGTGCTCGCCGGAGCGACGATCCTCGCATGCGTCATCCCGGCGCTGCGTGCGGCCGGAGTCGATCCGCGCATAGCATTGGAGGAGGGATAGCGCGACGACGGCGCCCGTAGCATCGACTTCCGCACCACCACACCCCGCGGACTCGTTCCGATCGATTCTGTCATCTGTACGTCAGCTTCGCACCGCACTCGCAGCTGAGAGAAGAGTGTCACTAGCACACTAGGTGTTTCCCTGATTGTGCGAATCGGGAATTGCAGTTAATACAAAGCGAATCTTCTCAGCCGACAATCATTGCCTTCTGTGAGAGACCCGATGACAATCGCGGGCCGCGCTGATCGCTTTCTGCAGATGGCCGTTGCGCCAGATGCCTGTGCCGTGGGGCGTTGTCGTGGCCGATAGCCGCGACGCGGAGTCCGCTGCGCTCACCGACGCTCGCGCGCTCGCGAGTCGTTTCCCGATTCTCGAAGCCGCTCCCGACGCGATGCTGCTGGTCGATGCCGACGGCAGGATCGTCCTCACCAACAGCGAGGCTGAGCGACTCCTCGGCTACGCACCGGGCGAGCTTCTCGGCGAGACGGTCGACACGCTGGTGCCGCTCGGGCTGCGCCGCGGCCACCCCGGGCACCGGGCGCAATACTTCAGCGATCCTGTCACACGGCCGATGGGGAGCGGCGTCGAACTGTCGGCTCGCCGGAAGGACGGCAGCGAATTTCCGGTGGAGATCTCGCTCAGCCCGATCGAGGTCGACGGGCGCAGGTTCGCGATCGCAGCAGTGCGGGATGTGACGATCCGCCGGCGCACCGACGGGAAGTTCCGTGCGCTCCTCGAAGCGGCACCCGACGCGATGATCATCGCCGGTGCGGACGGCAGGATCTCGCTGGTCAATTCCCAGACAGAACGACTCTTCGGCTATCCCCGCAGCGAGCTGATCGGCGAGACGATCGACATGCTCGTCCCCGACCGCTTTCGCGGTGGACATCCTGCGCATCGCGGTGACTACTTCGCCGATCCGCGCCCTCGGCCGATGGGGAGCGGACTGGCGCTCTGGGGCCGCCGCAAGGACGGCTCCGAGTTTCCCGTCGAGATCTCGCTCTCTCCGGTCGACACGGAGGAGGGGACGCTCGTCACTGCGGCGGTGCGCGACATCAGCGAACGGTTGCGCCACGACGACACGCGCCGTGAACTGATCCAGCAGAAGCTCGAGCAGGAGGCGTTGGCGAGACATGCCGCCGACCTCGCGCGATCGAACGCGGAGCTGGAGCAATTCGCCTACGTCGCGTCGCACGACCTGCAGGAGCCGCTCCGCATGGTGGCGAGCTACACGCAGCTGCTGGCCCGGCGCTATCGCGGCAAGCTCGACCAGGACGCCGACGACTTCATCGGCCATGCCGTCGACGGCGTGACCCGGATGCAGCAGCTGATCACCGATCTGCTGATGTATTCACGCGTGGGGACGCAGGGTCGGCCGCTCGAACCCACCGACTGCGAGGCAATCTTCTCCACGGTCGTGACCGATCTTGCCCCGTCGATCGCGACGCGCCACGCGATGATCACCAACGACGCGCTCCCCGTTGTTCTCGGCGATCCGTCCCAACTGACGCAGCTCTTCCAGAACGTGCTCGGCAACGCACTCAAGTTCCACGGCACCGAGGCGCCACGGATCCATGCCTCGGCCCAGCTCGAACGAGACCATTGGCACTTCGCCGTGCGCGACAACGGGATCGGGATTGCGCCGGAGTATGCCGATCGGGTCTTCGCGATGTTCCAGCGGCTGCACACCAGCGCCGAGTATCCGGGAACAGGGATCGGACTCGCCATCTGCAAGAAGATCGTCGAGCGGCACGGCGGGAAGATCTGGGTCGAATCGGATCCCGCGAAGGCGCCGGGGACGACATTCCACTTCACCCTCGCCGCTGCAACATCCGGGACGACCCATGCGATTTGAAGCGCTGCCGCGGCCGATCGAGATCCTCCTCGTCGAGGACAACGCGGGCGACGTGCGCCTGACTCGCGAGCTCTTCAAGGAATGCAAGGTGCGCAACACGCTGGCGGCAGTCGGAAACGGCGTCGATGCGCTACGGTATCTGCGTCAGGAGGGAGATTTCGCCGGTGTCACTCGCCCCGATCTCGTCCTCCTTGATCTCAACCTGCCGCGGATGAACGGGCAGGAGGTCCTCGCGGCGATGAAGGGCGACGAAGCGCTGCGGCGGATTCCGGTCGTGATCCTCACCACGTCCAAGGCAGAGGAGGACATCGTCCGGTCGTACAACCTCCACGCCAACTGCTACATCACCAAGCCGGTCGGTCTCGATCAGTTCATGACGGTGGTGCAGTCGATCGAGCAGTTCTGGCTGGCGATCGTGACGCTCCCTCCGGATCGGCGGCGATGACGTCGCCGATCACGGTTCTTCTCGTCGAAGACAACCCCGGCGACGCCAGACTCGTGACGGAGCTGCTGCGCGATGCGACGGGGGCGACGTGCCAGGTCGAGTCTGTAGCGCGGCTTCTCATCGCACTCGAGCGGATCGCTGCCGGCGGCATCGATCTCGTATTGCTCGACCTCGGCCTCCCCGATAGCCAGGGCGCCGCGACGTTCGACGTCTTGCACCGCGCCGTTCCCGAGATGCCGGTGATCGTGCTCACCGGACTTGGCGACGAAGCGCTCGGCCTGCAGCTGATCGGTCACGGCGCGCAGGACTACCTCGTCAAGGGCACCGTCGACGGCGGCGCGATGTCGCGCGCCATCCGCTATGCGATCGAGCGGGCGACCTCCGAACGGACGCTGCGTGAACGGGAGTCGCAATTCCGTGAGCTGGCCGAGAATATCGACGAAGTCTTTTTCGTGCAGGCGGCGGATTTCTCACGGACGCTGTACATCTCGCCGGCGTACGAAACGATCTGGGGGCGAAGTTGCCAGAGCGTGTATGACAACCCGGCGGCGTTCATGGACGCCGTTGTTCCCGAAGACCGGGCGGCGCTGGCGGCGGGAATCGCGATCAACAAGCAGGGCCGCGCCACCCACAATCTCGAGTTCCGGGTGCAACGACCTGACGGGACGATTCGTCAGGTTTCGGTGCGCGCGACCGGGATCCGCAATGAGCAGGGTGTCGTCTACCGGATCAGTGGTGTGGCGAGCGACATCACCGAGGAGCGTCGAATTCAGGACGCGCTCCGCGACAGTGAGGCGCTCTACCGCCAGATCACCGATACCTCGTTCGATGCGATCGAAAGAATCGAAGACGGCATTCTTCGCGAGGCGAACGCCGGCTTCGTGCGGATGTTTGGCTATGACTCGGTTGACGAGGTGATTGGCAAGCCCGTCTCCGCATTCGTTGCCGACGAGTCGCAGGCCGAAGTGGCGCGCAGGGTCAGTCAGGAGATCGAGGGGAGTTACGAGTTCGTCGGCCTCAGGAAGGACGGCGCACGGATCCAGGTCGAGGCGACGTCGCGGACCCACGCCAGCGGAGATCGCCGTTACCGGCTGACTGCCCTCCGCGATCTGACCGAGAAGCGGGTCCTCGAGGAGCAGTTCCGCCAGGCACAGAAGATGGAAGCGATCGGGCGACTCGCCGGCGGCGTGGCGCACGACTTCAACAACCTCCTGATGGTGATCACCGGCTGCGGCGAGCTTCTCCTGGAGGATCTTGCGGCCGGCGATCCGCGGCGCGAGAACGCGGATGAACTCATCAAGGCGGCAGAAGCGGCGGCGGCGCTGACACGGCAGCTGCTCGCCTTCTCCCGCCAGCAGGTGATCCAGCCACGGGTGATCACGATCGAGAGCGTGCTGCAATCGTCGGAAAAGATGCTGCGACGGTTGATCGGAGAGGATGTGGCGCTGGCGCTGGCGCTCAACCCGGCACCGGCGACGGTGAAGATCGATCCGCACCAGCTCGAACAGGTGGTAATGAACCTGGTGGTCAATGCGCGCGACGCGATGCCGTCGGGCGGCCGGATCACGATCGACACCACCGTCCTCGATCTCGACGACGCCTATGTGCGATCGCACTGGCCGGCGACGGCGGGGATGTACGTGATGCTGGCGGTGACCGACACCGGGATCGGGATGGATGAATCAACCCGGGCCCGGATCTTCGAGCCGTTCTTCACCACCAAGGAGATGGGGAAAGGGACCGGTCTCGGCCTGTCGATGGTATACGGCATCGTGCGGCAGAGCGGCGGGTTCATTTGGGTCTACAGCGAGCCGGGTCGCGGTGCCACCTTCAAGATCTACCTGCCGCTGGTCGACGGCTCGGCGGACGTGGTTGATCATGTGACGGAAATCGGGGCCGCCCCGACCGGCACCGAGACGATCCTCCTGGTGGAAGACGAGGAGGCGGTGCGGTCAGTGGTCCGGCAGGCGCTCGACCGGCATGGTTACAAGGTCCTGGTGGCACCGGACGGTGCAGCGGCGATTGGAATCCTCACTGCGTCGGACCAGCCGGTGCACCTGCTGATCACCGACGTGGTGATGCCGGGGCTGAGTGGGCGGCAGTTGGCGGAGCAATTCGCAACGATGCGTCCCGCTGCACGAATTCTGTTCATGTCGGGATATACCACCGATGCGGTGGTGCGTCATGGCGTCCTCGACCCGGGGATCGCCTATTTGCAGAAGCCGTTTTCGCCGGCGGCGCTGCTGCGGAAGGTGAGGCAGGTCCTCGACGGGCGGTGATGCGTGTCGGCGGCGATTCGGGAGACTGGATCAGCGTGGTGCCGCGTCGGATGCCGCAAGCACGAGCGCATCGTCAAGTGATGCCGCCAGATTCTCACGGCCAATTTCATCGAGACGCTGTGACCGTTCGAGCGCAACGAGCGGCTGCGCGTGGACACCGGCGAGTATTACGCGGGTCCCGCCACGACGCGCCTGGCGCACCAGCTCACCCAGGACATGAATTCCGGTGGCATCGATCGCCGGCACATGCCGCATCCGGAGAATCAGCACCCGCGGCCGTGCCGCCACCTGCCCCAGCGCGTTCTTGAACGACTCCGCGGCACCGAAGAAGAAGGGGCCGTTGATCTCGTACACCTCCACCCCGACCGGAATCGTCCTGGGACGAATCAGCTCGTCGTCCTCGCCATCGGACGATCCGGGGTCCCGCAACTCGCGGGTAATCATCGTCACGTTGGTGACCTCGGCCATCCGCCTCATGAACAGGAACGCGGCAAGGACCATCCCGACTTCGATCGCAACGGTCAGGTCGACTAGTACCGTGAGCGTGAACGTCGCGAGCAGAACGAGGACATCGCTCGCGGGAGCGCGCAGGTCGCTGACGAAGGTGCGCCACTCGCTCATGTGGTAGGCGACGATGACGAGGATCGCCGCGAGTGCCGAAAGCGGAATCAGCGCCGCCCATCGGCCCACGAATAGGGTGATGGCGAGGAGCGTGAGCGCGTGCACCATCCCGGCGACCGGGGTGCGCCCGCCGTTCTTGATGTTGGTGGCGGTGCGCGCAATGGCGCCAGTCGCCGGAATGCCGCCAAAGATCGGCGAGACGATGTTGGCGATCCCCTGCGCCACCAGTTCCATGTTCGAGCGGTGCCGACCGCCGATCATCCCGTCGGCGACCACTGCGGAGAGGAGCGATTCCACCGCCGCCAGGATGGCGATGGTGAACGCGGGGCCGATCAGCGCGCCGGCCCGCGCCAGCGTGACGCGCGGAATGACCGGCATCGGCAGGCCGGCATGCACGCCACCGAATCGGGTCCCGATCGTTTCCACCGGCAAACGAAACACGGTGGCGACGACCGTGCTGGCGATCAGTGCCACGAACGGGCCCGGGATGCGGCGGCTGATCTTCGGCCACGCAATCATCGTCAGCAGCGATCCGGCGGCGATCGCGAGCGCCCAGAGGTTGATGTCGTGCCAGTGACTGCCGAATGCTGTCCACCGCGGGACGAACGCCGCGGGCACCGCACCCATGCGCAGCCCGAAGAAGTCCTTGACCTGGCTCGACAGGATGATGATCGCGATGCCGCTGGTGAAGCCGATGATCACCGGATGTGGCACGAACTTGATCGCCGAGCCGAAGCGCGCCAGCCCCAGTGCGACGAGAATGACGCCGGCCATGAGCGTGGCGATGGCAAGACCGTCGACGCCGTACTGCTGCACGATCCCGTACACGATCACGATGAACGCCCCGGTCGGCCCGCCGATCTGCACGCGGGAGCCACCGAGCGCAGAGATCAGAAAACCGGCGATGATCGCGGTGTACAGGCCGCGCTCGGGGGAGACGCCACTCGCGATGGCGAAGGCGATCGCCAACGGGAGCGCCACAATGCCGACGATGACGCCGGCGGTGGCATCCGCCATGAACTGATGGCGGTCGTAGTCCCTGAGGGTTGTGGCGAGCTTGGGTAGCAACATTCGAGTTGGGTGAGCGTCCCGAGCCCGTCAGGCGGCGTTGGGGAGGAGCCGGCGGATCTCGGCGACGAGGTCGTCGAAGAGGAACGGCTTGCTCATGAAGGCGTTGGCACCTGCAGCAAACGCCGCACGCTGATCCTCCGGCGCATCGCGCGCAGTGAGCATCAGGATCGGTACGGTGCGGCCGTCGGCGCGGAACGACCGCGCGATGTCGATCCCGCTCTTGCGCGGCAGCATGTGATCGAGAAGCACGAGATCGACGTCGTCACCGATCTTCGCCTGCGCGTCTTCGCCGGTCGTCGCCCATTCCACGTCGAACCCTTCATCGCGCAAGCCATGGGCAATGAAGCTCCCGACGCGGGGGTCGTCTTCGACGAGCAGGAGGCGCAGCGGCGCTTTCGTCATGACGCGTCGCCAGTCGCATCGGCGCCGTCACTGCCGGATTCGCGCAAGGCGAAACCGACCCCTCGTACGGTCTGCAGCAGTTCGACGCCGGCGGCATCCGCCAGCTTGCGGCGAAGATTTCCCACATGCACGTCGACCACGTTGCTCTCGGGATCGAAATGCATGTCCCAGACCTTCTCCAGCAGCGTGGTGCGCCGGACGACTTCGTCGGCGTGCAGCAGGAAATACTCCAGGAGCTGGAACTCCTTGGGCGTCAGGTTCATCCGCTTGCGGCCGACGGTGACGCGATGATGGGCCCGGTCCATGGTGATCGGCCCGAACCGCAACTCCTCCAGTCGGCCGGTCCCGCCGCGGCGCGTGAGCGCGCGCAACCGCGCAAGGAGCTCATCGAAGCGGAACGGCTTGGCGAGATAGTCGTCGGCGCCGGCATCGAGTCCTCGGACGATATCCTCGGGTGCGTCGCGCGATGTGAGCATCAGGATCGGCGTGGTGCGCCCCTCGCGCCGCAGTTCAGCTGCGATCTGGAAGCCGTTCTTCTTGGGGAGCATCACGTCGAGCAGGATGGCGTCGTAGTCGTACACGTGTGCCAGCATCCCCGCCTGATCGCCGTCAGTCGCGACATCGACCGCGTGCCCTTCCTCCTCGAGCCCCTGCTTGATGAAGGAGGCGATTTTCCGCTCGTCTTCGACGACCAGGATCTTCATGGCGCGAAAGGTGGCGAGGCCCCGATGAAGGGGGCGCCAATCCAGGATGAAGGTTTCTTCATCCTTGCGCGCCGAGCGGCAAGTCAAGCACAAAGATGCCGGCGCCCTCCTGCGGGGTGGCGCCCAGGTCGCCACCGAGAAGCCGCGCCAACCGCCGTGAAAGCGGCAGCCCAAGGCCGATCCCCTGCTTCTCGCCGTCCGCCTTGGTGACGTAGATGTCGAAGATCCGCTCGACCTCGTCTTCGCGAATCCCAGGCCCCTCGTCACGGACGGTGTAGCGCATCCGGTCACCGGCGACCGCGGCCGAGAGCTCCACCGCCGACTTCTCCGGGGTGTACTTGATGGCGTTGCTCAGGAGGTTCACGAGGATCTGCTCGACCCGGCTGGCGTCGGTCTCGATCGGCGGGAGCGTCGGCCCCAGCTTGACGAGAATCCGCACCTCCTTGGTGTTGGCTGATGGCATGACCCGGCCGATAGCACGCCTCGCCACGCCGACGGAATCGACCAGCCTGATCACCGGCTTGAGCCGATCCTCGTCGAGGCGGCTGAGGTCGAGGAGGTCATTGATCAACCCCACCGCCTGCTGCGCGGAGTCGAGCACTTCGAAGGCTGCGGGGGGCACGGTGGCCGGATCCTTCTTCCGGACCAGGAGCTCGGACCAGCCGTAGACCGCCGCGAGTGCGTTGCGCAACTCGTGATTGACCATCGCGAAGAAGCGCTCACGAGTCCGATGCAGCTGATGGACTTCGGCAAGCAGCCGCGCGCTCTCCTCGTGCAATCGGGCGTTCTCCACGGCCGACGCGGTCATCGCGGCGAGCAGGATGGCGATGTGTTCGTCTTCGTCGGTGAACTCGCTGCCGTCGAGCTTTTCGGTGAGGTAGAGATCGCCGAAGATGCCGCGGCGCCCGGCGACGGGGACGCCGAGGAATGTGTGCATCGGAGGGTGATGCGGCGGGAAGCCGTACGAATCGGGGTGACGCGCCAGGTCGGGGAGCCGGATGGGCCGTCCCTCGCGGATCACCAGGCCGAGAATGCCGTGACCCGTCGGCCGTGGTCCGATCCGGGCGATTTCCTCGTCGCTGAGGCCGTGGGTGACGAATTGTTCGAGGAGGCGTCCATCCGGCGCGAGGACACCAATCGCTGCGTAACGTGCGCCGATCACGTCGGCAGCGATCTCGGCAACCCGATGGAGGACGCGATCGAGCGAGGCTTCTGAGGTGAGTGCGACCCCCGCCAGCACCAGCTTTTCCAGTCGCTCACCGCGACGAATCGCACGCTCCATCGATTCGCTCCGAAGGTGACGGAATCGCCCCGGACAACAGGGCTCAGGCAAGCTCCGCCGCGTCCCGACAGATGTCAAGCATCGATCGCAGGATCCACAAGAAACCTTCATCTTCGCTCCACCTGCGCTTCATCACCCGACCGGTACACTCCGTCCAACAACTCTGACGGAGCTGCCCGATGTCGATCGAAACCGAGCACCAGCCGACCCGCCGGTCATTCCTGTGCCAGGGAGCGAGCATCGCGCTCGCCCTTCCGGCTGTGAGCGCCGTCGTCGCCGCGTGCGACCGCCCCAAGGCTGCCGCTGCAGCTGCTGCGAAGCCCGTCGCGCCACCGCTGACGCCGCGCCAGAAAGCCGACGCGATGGATGCGGTCCACGAACGGGGAATGAAGGCGTTTCCGGCAAAGACCACCGGTGTCGGTAGCGTCGATCTGGCGCCGCGCATTGAGCACGGCGTCAAGATCTTCGATCTGACCGCGGAGAAGATCCAGTGGGAGACGCAGCCCGGGAAGATGGTGGAAGCATTCGCCTACAACGGGATAGTCCCCGGTCCGACGATCCGCGTCCGCGAGGGTGACCGAGTCGAGGTGAATCTCATCAACAAGCTCGACCAGTCGACGGTGATTCACTTCCATGGCCTCGAGCTCCCCAACGACCAGGACGGCGTGCCCTTCATCACCCAGCCGCCGGTCAAGCCGGGGGAGACCTACACCTATCGCTTCACGGTGCCGAACGCCGGGTCGCACATGTACCACTCGCATCACAACTCCGCCGAGCAGGTGAGCAAGGGGATGCTCGGCGCGTTCATCGTCGAGCCACGGGATCCGAATCCGGCGCACCGCGCCGACATCGACGCGCTGATGATCCTCAACGACGGCGTGCATGGCTACACGCTCAATGGCAAGTCATTCCCCGCAACCGCGCCGATCGTCGCCAGCAAGGGCCAGACAGTGCGGATCCGTTTCATGAATGAAGGGATGATGATCCACCCGATGCACCTGCACGGGATGCACATGACCGTGATTGCGAAGGACGGGTGGGATCAGCCGCAGCCGTGGAAGTGCGACACGCTCAACATCGCGCCCGGTGAGCGCTGGGACGTGCTGGTCAAGGCGAACAATCCGGGAACATGGGCATTCCACTGCCACATCCTGCAGCATGCCGAGAGCATGGAAGGGATGTTCGGGATGGTGACGGCGCTGGTGGTCACATGAGCCAGCCGACGACTCCGCCGCAGATGAATGGCTCTTCATCTGTCGTTCACGCTCCTCTACAGCCCGGGATCACACTTTCGGTGCATCAGCTGGTACGAACCATCGATCCGAGGTTGCCATGTCACTGTCGAGACTGAGCTGTTCCCTGATCGTCGCGAGCGCCGTTGCGGCGACCGCCTGCCGCACTCCCGCGCCGCAGGACCTCCTCACCGGCGACGCTGCCCGGGCGGTGTACGTCGCACCCGGCCACTACGATGAGTTCTACGCCTTCCTCTCCGGCGGCTACAGCGGCCAGGTCGCGGTGTACGGACTACCCTCGGGGCGGCTCCTCAAGGAGATCCCGGTCTTCTCGGCGTTCCCGGAGAATGGCTACGGCTACACCGAGGAGAACCGCGCACTGCTGCAGACGACGTACGGGATGGTGCCGTGGGATGACACCCATCATCCTGAACTGTCGCAGACCAATGGTCTCCCCGACGGCCGCTGGCTCTTCATCAACGGCAACAACACGCCGCGCATCGCGCGCATCGACCTGACCCGATTCGAAACCGATGAGATCATCCAGATCCCCAACTCGGCGGGCGGGCATGCGTCGCCGTTCACCACCGGCAATTCGGAATATGTCGTCTCCGCGACGCGCTTCTCGGTTCCGGTGCCGAACAGCGACGTGCCGATCGCCGACTACAAGGAACGTTTCAAGGGGACGTTGTCGTTCGTGCGCGCCGACCAGCCGGGGAAGATGGACATCGCTTTCCAGATCCTGATGCCGGGGTACGACTACGACCTTGGCCACGCCGGCAAGGGACCGTCCGACGGCTGGTTTTTCTTCACCAGCTACAACAGCGAGCAGGCGTACACCAAGCTCGAAGTGAATGCATCGCGCAACGACAAGGACTACATCGCCGCGGTGCACTGGAAGCTCGCCGAGCAGTGCGTCAAGGATGGCAAGGCACACCGCACGCCGGCGGAGTACGATCACAACTACGTCGACGAGAAGAGCCGCATCGCGGTCACCGAACGCAAGCACAGCGTCCTGGTCCTGAAGCCGGAGGATTGTCCCGGCGTCGTCTACCTGATTCCCACGCCGAAGTCGCCGCATGGCGTCGATATCGATCCGACCGGTGAATACATCGTCGGTGGCGGCAAGCTCGCCACGGTGATCCCGGTGCACTCGTTCACGAAGATGCAGCAGGCGATCGCCGCGAAGGCATTCGATGGCGATCTCGACGGCATCCCCGTGCTCAAGTACGAAGCCGTCCTCGCGGGCGAAGTGCAGCACCCGGGCCTCGGGCCGCTGCACACCGAGTTCGACGGGAAGGGATACGCCTACACCTCGATGTTCATCTCGTCCGAGGTGGTGAAATGGAAGCTGGGAACGTGGCAGGTCGTCGATCGGGCGCCGACGTACTACTCGATCGGCCACCTGATGATCCCCGGCGGCGATTCGCGCCAGCCGTGGGGGAAGTACCTCCTGGCGATGAACAAGATCACCAAGGACCGCTACCTCCCGACCGGCCCGGAGCTCGACCAGTCGGCACAGCTCTTCGACATCAGCGGCGGGAAGATGCGACTCCTCCTCGACTTCCCCACCGTCGGCGAGCCGCACTACGCACAGGCACTCCCCGCGTCGTTGATTCGCGCGCGGCAGGTGAAGTTCCTCGCGCTCGCCGGCAACACCAATCCGTACGTGGCTCGCAGCGAGGCGGACGGCGGGATCACGCGCAGCGGCAAGGCCGTGCACGTCAAGATGATTGCGATCCGCAGCCACTTTGCCCCGGACAATCTCGAGGGGGTGATGCTCGGCGACACGGTGTACTTCCATGTCACCAACATCGAGCAGGACTGGGACATCGTCCACGGCTTCGCGGTCCTGGGGATGAACACGGCGAACCTGATCCTTCTGCCCGGTGAGACGCGCACGTTGCGCTGGGTCCCCCAGGAGGTCGGCGTCTTCCCGTTCTACTGCACCGACTTCTGCAGTGCGCTGCACCAGGAGATGCAGGGGTACATCCGCGTGAGTGCGCCGGGGAGCAACGTGCCGCTCACCGCCAACACCTCCCCCAAGGCGGCAACACAGCAGGCGCGGATGCCGATGAACCATGGCAGCATGAAAGGGGCTGGGCGATGACCCGCCGCGGCCGCATTCTCCTCGCAATCGCCGCGCTGCTGACGATCGCCGCGCTGATCCTCCCGCTCTGGACCGTTCGGCTGGTCGCGCCGCAGTATCCCGAAGGGCTCGGACTGGCGATCCGGACCAGCACTGTCGTCGGGCTCAAGCCCGGCGACCTGCTCAGCATCAATGAATTGAATCACTACATCGGGATGCGTGTGATCGTACCGAACGCGATTCCCGAACTGGCGTGGATGCCGAAGATCGTTGCCTTCCTCGCGGCGATTCTGCTGATCGCCGCCGCGTTCGGGTCGCGCCGGCTCGCGGCGGCGTGGTGCGTCCTTGCGGTGGCGCTCGCTGCCGCCGGCATCTGGGACTTCCATCGCTGGGAATATGACTACGGCCACAATCTCGATATGGCGAACGCGATCATCGTCATCCCGGGGATGAGCTATCAGCCTCCGCTGCTGGGAAGCAAGCAGCTGCTCAACTTTACCGCGACATCATGGCCGGCGAGTGGCACTCTGGCTCTCGGCGGCGCGATGATTCTCGTTGCACTTGCTGCCGCGGACCGAAAGCGCACTTCGCGCCGCCCCGTTCCGATCGTGCCGGCCGTCCCTCATCTCGCCGGGACGCCAGCGTGATCGCAGTGCTCGCCGTCGCCGCCATGCTGCAGTCTCCGCTGGTCGTTTCGGTCACGGGGCCATACACCAGCATCGCTGCCGCAATCACGGCGGCGCCTGCCGGTGGCATCGTGGTGGTACGAGCCGGTGTCTACGCCGAGCCGACGATCACGATCAATCGCGCCATCACCCTCGCGGGCGAACCGGGCGCGATTCTCGATGGCGGGGGGACGCATGCAATCATCATCGTGCACGCCGACAGCGTCACGATCCGCGGCCTTGAATTCCGGAATACCGGCTTTGCGTACAAGGAAGACCGTGCCGCGGTGCGCGTCGTCGATTCGCACGACTGCACCATCGACGGCAATCGCTTCACGCACACCTTCTTCGCGATCTATCTCGCCCGGGCGACCGGCTGCACCGTACGCAACAACACGATCACCGGCGTTCCGGGACGCGAGGCAGTCAGCGGCAACGGCATCCATCTCTGGTCGTGCCGCGAGATCGCCGTGCTGGGGAACACGATCCGTGGCCACCGCGACGGGATCTACCTCGAATTCACCCGCCACGCCGACGTGCGCGGCAACGTGAGCGAGGGGAATGTCCGGTACGGGATGCACTTCATGTATTCCGATTCCTCCAGCTATACCGGGAACACCTTCCGCTCCAATGCGAGCGGCGTCGCGGTGATGTACACCCGTGTCGTCGCAATGCACGGCAACCTTTTCACCTCGAATCACGGCCCGGCCTCGTACGGTCTCCTCCTCAAGGAGATCCAGGACGCACACCTCGACTCCAATACCTTCCGCGGCAACACCGTCGGGCTGATGGCAGACGGCGCCGACCGGCTGGTGGCAACGCGCAATCAATTCATCGACAACGGCTGGGGTGTCCGGCTGCTGGCCAGCACCGGCGACGGGCGATTCGAGGCGAACGCGTTCGCCCGCAATTCATTCGACATCGCAGCCAACGGCGACGGCAACAGCACCGATCTCGACGGCAACTGGTGGGACGGTTATCACGGCTGGGATCTCGATCACGACGGCGCTGGTGATGTGCCGTATCGCCCGATGCGCCTCTTCGCCGCATTGGTCGAGCGCTCGCACCCGGCACTCCTCTTCCAGCACGCCCTCTTCGTCCGGCTCCTCGACGCCGCCGAACGCGTCCTCCCGGTGCTGACGCCGGCGAGCGTCGTCGATCACCACCCGCTGATGCGCGATCCGATGATCGCGAGGGAATCACGATGATTACGCTGCACCGCGTATCGAAACGGTTTGGCCGGACGGTGGTCCTGCAGGATGCGAGCGCCGACATCCGCGCGGGACGGATCACCGCGATGATCGGGCCGAACGGCGCCGGCAAGACGACGCTGCTCAAGCTGATCCTCGGCCTGGCGACCCCCGACCGCGGCACGATCCGAGTCGGTGGTCACCTGCTCGATGGCTCGCCGGACTACCGCGACGCCATCGGGTACGTCCCGCAGATCGTCCGCTTTCCGCAGCAGCTCACCGGACGCGAATTGCTGGCAACGTTCGCGGCGCTCCGGCCTCGCGCACTCAAGCCCGACCTCTCTCTTGCAGCGGCGTTCGGCGTCACCGACGCACTCGATCGCCCGCTCGGCCTCCTCTCGGGCGGCACTCGGCAGAAGATCAACACGGTGCTCGGATTTGCCTTTCGGCCACAGCTGTTGATTCTCGACGAACCGACTGCGGGGCTCGATCCCGTCGCGAGCCGGGCGCTCAAGAACCGGCTGATCGGGGCGCGGACCGCGGGCGCCACGGTGCTAATCACATCGCACCTTCTGACTGAGCTCGAGGAATTGGTCGACGACATCGTCTTTCTTGCCGACGGATCGATCCAGTGGGAAGGCTCGGTCGAACAGCTCGAGGCCACGACCGGTCAGTGCACCCTTGAACGAGCCGTCGATCGCCTCTGGGCGCGCCCCTCGCTCCAGGCGGTCGCATGAACGCCGTCGCCCGGTTCGGCGGCGTCACCTTGCGCGGATCCTCGCGCTATCGCGGCCTCGTCGCGACTGCCGCGATCCTGATGATCGCCGGCGAATTGCTGATCCGCTTCGGCGGCGGCGGCCTGGCCACGATCGTCTCGCTCCTCGACGTGGTATTGATCGTGACGCCGCTCGTGGCGCTCGTCGCGGGGACGGTGCAGGTGCACCAGGCGCGCGAAGTCACCGAACTCCTGCTGGCTCAGCCGGTGACGCGACGCACCGTCTTCATCGGACTCTACCGCAAGACTGTGCTGCCGCTGATGGCGACGCTGGCGATTGGTCTCGTCGCACCATTTGTGTGGCACGGCCTGCTCGACGCCGCGATGCTCGGTCAACTCGGCGGGCTCGTGCTTGCCGCGTGGGCGCTGGCGATGATCGGCTCGGCGCTGGCCTTCGTGATCGCGGTTGCGATCGAAAACCGGGTGCGCGCCCTCGGCGTGGCGCTGGCGGCGTGGCTCGCTGCCGCGGTCCTCTGGGACGGCGCTCTCCTTCTCGGCGCGATGGTGTGGGGCGACCGTCCGATCGAGCTCCCGCTCCTCGGGCTTCTCGCTTTCAACCCGATCGACCTCGCTCGGGTGCAACTCCTCATAGGCACCGACGCAGCGGCGCTCTCCGGCTACACCGGCGCAGTGGTCCAGCACGTGATTGGCACATCGGCAGGACATCTCTACCTGATCGTCGCACTGACGCTCTGGCTCATCGGGCCGCTCTGGTTCGCGGCGAAAACCTTCCAACGAAAAGACTTCTAGGAGATTGTATGTCGACAGCACGGGTACAAGGACTCTTCCTCTTCTGCAGCGCACTGTCCCTCATCGGGTGCGGCAAGGGGCCGGTGGCAACAAACGACGCGGCCACGCCACCCTCGGCCGCGAGCGTAGCCGCGCCCGCCGCTGCAAAACCGACCCGTACCATCATCGCCATCACCCTCGTCACCGACGAGAAGGGCAGCCGCTTTGAACCGGCCGCAGTGACGGCCAAGCGCGGAGATCTCCTTCGGTTCACGCTTGGTGCCGGCGTGCACAACGTGGATTTCCTCGCCGACAGCAACGCCGGTGTCGCGGGACTGCCCGCGCCGAGCGAGATGCTACAGCTGCCGCAGCAGACCTTCGACGTTCCGGTCAACTTCCCCGCGGGGACCTATTACTTCCAGTGTGATCCGCACGCACCACTCGGGATGACGGGCAAGCTGAAGGTGGAGTAATGGCTGACCGCCAACCGTCAGGTGTCTGATCGCAACGGGGTTTCGGCATGGAGCGTCCATCGCCGAAACCCCGATTCGTCTCCACTGGAGAGCCGCGTTTGCGCCCTTTTCCGCCGCCACAGGCGGCAAGGCGGTCATCCGGATGATCGCACGCACACTTGTCACCCGCTGGTCAGGTTTCCGGCAATACACTTCGCGCTGGCGAGTATCGCATTCTTTCGGGAGTCACCTCGTCACAATGAACGATCTACGTGGGTTGTTAGCGGTGGGCGTGGTGATGCTCGGTGGATCGCTCGCACCGCTTCAGCTCGCGGCCCAGAGCGACACCATTCCGGTCACCGCCCCCGCCGCCCCCGCCGCAACCGTCGGCATCGCCGGACCGCCGTCGCGCTGCGACATCTGCCACGTCGCCGATTCGGCGGCGATGCCGCAGCAGCGGCCGATGGCGATTCAGCTCTCCAACGGCTATTACACTCGCCTCCACATTCACCTGCTGGCGAGCTACGTCACCCTTCCGGTGATGGCCACCGAATTCGTCCTCGGCGAGAAGCTCATCAGCGATGAGCGGCAGGGACTGCGCGGATCGTCGGCCCTCACCGGCGCGCACAGCGCCACGGCGATCGCGCTGGTGTCGCTCTTCGGAATCAACACTGTCACCGGCGTGCTCAACCTCTACGAAG
The DNA here is from genome assembly GCA_036500345.1 of Gemmatimonadales bacterium. Lineage (NCBI taxonomy): Bacteria > Pseudomonadati > Gemmatimonadota > Gemmatimonadia > Gemmatimonadales > Gemmatimonadales bacterium. The sequence goes on from DASYCE010000011.1 coordinate 177,359, forward strand.
CGCGGCATGTTTCGGACGGACGAGTGCGGCGCACCATTCACTCGATCCTGATGCTCGCCGCCGATGCCGGTTTTGCCTACACCGCATCGGTCGCCGGCTCAGCCAAGCTTCGCCGCGATGTGACGCCCACGCCCGGGACGCTCCCATCAGGGGCGGACCGCCACCGCACCGCGGCGATCGCATCGATCTCCGTTGCCACCGCGGCAACCCTCATGATGTGGATCTGGAAACACTGATGATCGACGCACCCGGACTGGTTCACTTCTTCGCGCCGTGGAAAGAGATCTATTCCAACTCGCCGGTGGTCGATACCGGCGTGATCTTCGTGCATCTCGCCGGGATCCTGATCGGAGGCGGGACGGCGCTCTTCACCGATCGCGCCACGCTCCAGGTCCGCAACGGAGAAAGTGAAGCGGCGCGCGCTGCCGCCATCGAACTCCAGGAATCCCATCGCGTCGTCGTCGGGTCGCTGGTGGTGGTGCTCATCAGCGGGATCGCCCTCGCAACGTCCGACCTTCCGACCTTCTTGCACGCGCCGCTCTTTGCGGTCAAGCTGGCGTTCGTGACGCTGCTGGTGATCAACGGCGCGCTGCTGATCCGGGCCGAGCGGGTTTTCGGCGAACCGTCGAGCGGCGCGGAACGTTCAGATCGAACCTGGAAGGGAGTGCGACGCCACGCCCGTGCGTCGCAGGTCCTCTGGCTCTGCACCCTGCTTGCGGGCACCGCACTGGCGAACCTTACATGAGCGAGATTGAGCGGGAGGACGTGGGCGCCTGCCCGTCATGCGAAGCGATCGACCGGCGGGTCTTCGTCGAGCGCGCGTCGATACTCGCGGCGTCTGCGCTCCTGAGCCTCGGCGTGCCGCGCCGAGTGCTGGCGATGATGCGGCCGATCCCGGTCGATGCGATCGCGCGGCGCGGGAGCACTGTCTCGTACCCGGTTCCAGCTGCGGACGGCGCCCAGATCGACAAGTCGAATGGTGTCATCATCACGCGCTGGCAGGGGGTCGTGATCGCCTTCAACCTCGCCTGCCCGCATCAGCGAGCGCCGTTGCGGTGGAACGGCCAGGATGCCCAGTTCGAATGCCCCAAGCACCACTCGCACTATCTCCCCGATGGTACGTACGTCTCGGGTCGCGCCACTCGGTCGATGGACCGGCTGGCGATCACGAAGACGGCGAGCGGGGTTGAGGTCAATCTCGACCAGATGTTCAAGGAGCCCGACAACCCGGCGACGTGGAAGGCGGCAGAGGTCACGGTGTAACGGCCTCAGTCTCCTTCATCAGGCCGTCAGTCGACATCGTCGAGGCGTCGGTCGACTTGTACAAGGCGTCGGTGCGACCCGCCGGCGCGTTTGCCTCTTCCGCAAGCCGTCCGGGTGACCCGACAGCGAAATCAGTCTCTTCCGCAAGCCATTCGTCTCTTCCGCAAGCCATCCGGGTAACCCGACATCGAAATCAGTCGCCCCCGCAAGCCGTTCGTCGACTTGTACAAGGCGTCGGTGCGACCCGCCGGCGCGTTTGCCTCTTCCGCAAGCCGTCAGGGTAACCCGACAGCGAAATCAGTCTCTTCCGCAAGCCGTCCGTCTCTTCCGCAAGCCATCCGTCTCTTCCGCAAGTCGTCCGGGTAACCCGACATCGAAATCAGTCTCTTCCGCAAGCCGTTCGGGTGACCCGCCGTCGCGTCTGCCTCGTGCGGCAGCCGCTACTTCCGGCGCCGCCGCTTCATCCCGGCGCCGGCCATCCCGACGAGCCCGGTGGCGAGGAGCGCCATCGTCGACGGTTCGGGGACGGTGTTGATCTCGGCGAGCGCCCCGCCCACGCCGTAGGAAAAGTCCAGCGACGTACTGCTGGTAGACTGGCTCATCGGTTCGAAGTTCGCGCCAGCGGGACGCAGATCGGGCGCGCAATAAACAAACCAGCGCGCCTCAACTTCGAGAGCGCGCTGGCGAGAGAAAATCTTGTGCGCTGTGCGCTGACTACTTGCGGCGCCGCCGCTTCATCCCGGCGCCAGCCATCCCGACGAGCCCGGTGGCGAGGAGCGCCATCGTCGACGGTTCGGGGACGGAGCTGACGTCGGCGAGCGTGCCGCCGATGCCGTAGGAAAAGTCCGTTTCATCGGAAGCCACATCGGTGGTCGGGACGAAATCTACGGCGAAGAAACTACTGTTCCAAAAGCCGGAACCGTTGATATTCGAGTTGACGCCTGACGCTCCGCTGGTTGTTGTGACGAAGTCTCCACCAGTGCCGTTGCCAACGACCGAAATCCCCATCCAGTACGTCCCCGGCGCGAGGAAGAACGACAACCCGCTGATATGTGCCTGATACTCCTCCAACGAGAACGGGCTCGTCAATTCATCGGTCTGGGTCACAGCCCCGGATCCTGATTGGACCAACGTGCCGCCATTCCCGGTGCTCATGCCGCTTCGAATCTCCCATTGCGCGCCCTGCCACTGGACGGTGCCCACGAACAGACCGTACAGGTCAGTCACATTCCACCCCGATCCGCCGACGACGAAGTCGTCGTAAACCATCGACTGGCTGACGCCCGTATTGAAGTCGCTGGACAACGCGTCGAGCCCGTTGGGAGTCCCGTTGAAAAACAAGTTCTGCGCTGATGCCGGGGCAGCAACGAGCCCCGCGAGCAGCGAAAGAGCTGCGAGGGAACGAACCAGCACGCTGGGTGTCTTCACGATTCCTCCAAAGGAATTGGAACAGCAACTCAAGCGAGATATTCGAATCGACTCCGCAAATCTCTGTCGCGCTCCGTCGACAGAATCGTTGGCGGGAAGCCACAGCGTGCTCGCCAGACCAGCATCGCAACTACCGGCGGATCAAGGCTTTGCGGTAATTTTGCGTCGGAACGAAGAGTGGTTCAGCAAGAAACAAACCAGCGCGCCTCGAGTTCGAGAGCGCGCTGGCGAGAGGAGAAATCTTTTGCGCTGACTACTTGCGGCGACGCCGTTTCACGCCGGCGCCGGCCATTCCGACGAGGCCGGTGGCGAAGAGCGCCATCGTCGACGGTTCGGGAACGGTGTTGATCTCCGCGGCGGTCCCTTCGACGTCGTACGCAAAGTCGGAGGGCCCCGTGAGCCCGGCATCCTCGGCAGAAGCGAAGTCCGCTCCGAAGAACGAGCTATTCCAGAACGCGAGCAGGTCAGGATCGGAATTCACCCCGCCCGAGCCGCTGGTCACTTCCACGAACGCCTGACCACCCGAGGTACCGTTGATGAGCGAGATCCCCATCCAGTATGTCCCCGGCGCGAGAAAGAACGACAATCCGCTGATGTCGGTCTGATATTCCGTCAGGCCGACAACGGTATTGCCGGTCGCTGTCATTGCCATGCTCGATGTTCCTGACTCAAGCAGCGACCCGCCGTCCCCCAGAGATATGCCGCTCCGGATCTCCCATGCCGCCGTCGACGTGAGATACTGGCTCAGGAAATACCCCGACAGACCGGTGACATTCCATCCTGATCCACCCACGATGAAATCGTCGTAAATCATCGACTGAGAGACGGATAGATCCTGTTCGCTGGAGACCCCGCCAACGCCGTTCGGCAGTCCGTTCAGGAAGAGTGTCTGCCCGTGGGCCGGGACCGTGCCGAGCGCCAGCAGCAGCGACGCACCCGCAAACGAGCGGGCGAGGAAAGCAGGAATCTTCACAAATCCCCCAGGGCAACGCAGGTTGTGAACAGGACAGGACGATCGCGGGCGAAACTGTGTTGAGCGTCATCGACAGAAACGTCGAGCCGATGCCACGGACAAACCGACTCCCCTTATCAAAACTTCCGGCGGAACCATCAATTGCGGAACGGGGGAGGTGGATCGACGATGGTTTGAGCAAAAAACAAACCAGCGCGCCTCGACATCGAGAGCGCGCTGGCGAAGGAATGAAGCTCGCCCGCAGACTACTTCCGGCGGCGCCGCTTCACCCCGGTCAGCCCGATCAACCCGAGCCCCACCATCATCATCGCCGACGGTTCCGGTGCCAGATCCTGATCGGTATCGGGGTTGTTGATCTCATCGATCTGCAGTGAAAAATCGGCGTTGAACGTCGGCGCCGAGAAGTTCGGCACAGATCCACCCGGCGCGCCGACGTCCGATGAGAATTCGGAGAACTCACCGTTGCCGCTCCAGCCGCCCGTTCCGGTGATCGAAGGACCCGAGGGTGCATTGAACGAATTCCCCTGGTCGTTCTCGCCCTGGCTGTTGCCGTCCTGATTCCGGCTGACCGAGTTCGTCACCACCGTACCGCCGCTCGCGAAGGTGTTCACCCCGCTCCCACCATTGAACGAACTCGGCCCGTCGCCGCCGATCGTATGGTGGCGGTTGAAATCACTCGACACCGGTGCTGTGCCCCCGTTGCGCGACGTCGGAATTCCACCGCTGAAGGTGCTCCCCGGGCTGCCCCAGCCGATGCCACCGGGCCCGCCACCGCTGCCGGAAGCGCCCAGCCCCACGATCGCGGGGAGACCGGCGAAGTACCACGCCGACCCGCCGCCCCAGCCGCCGCTCGTCCCGTTCGACGTCATCGGCACTGCGCCGTGGTCATCGGCGTAGTTGACGTCCAGCAGCGGCAGCGGCGCGGCTGGCCGAGCCAATTCCGGACCCCGCAGCGCGCCGAGGAGGTTGCCGCCGGACGGATCGCTCCAGCTGAGTGCGAAGGGGATCAGCACCACCGGCTTCAGTGCCGTCAGCTTGGGAAGCTTGCGGGCGATGGCCAGCTGCATGTTGTTCGCGGTCGGCTTCTCGCGGCTGCATCCGGTCATTGCAGCTATGAGGGCTGCGGCACCGAGTACCGAGGCCCTGTCGAATCCGGTGTGATGGTGTGTTTTCATGTTGGCTTGTGACGACCCGCGGCGCGCATCGTACACACCTGATTCGCACAGCTCTTGAGGCTGTCTCACGGCTTACATCAGCACATCCTCTTCGTGATCTCCTCGCTATCATCTTCGAGCGGGAAATTGCGCCGCAATTGTGGCCGACTCGCTACAAATCGACGTCGCCGTCGAAAAATCTGTGGCGAACGATTGGCGAACTGTGGTCCAATGAAAGCACTGAGGCGTCGAGGAGCTCTCCGGCTCCGAACTGTTCCCTACCCTCGCAGCGTTTGCGCCGGATCGACCTGTCCCGCACGCCAGGCGGGAATCGCCGACGCCGCAACGGCGACGCCGAGCACCAGGACCGATGCGGCCGCGAATGTGACAACGTCGGTCCGGCCGATCCCGAACAGGAAGGTCCGGAGGATCCCGCTCACTGCCGCACCCCCGGCGATGCCGATCACCACTCCCACGCCGGCGAGGGTCATCCCCTGGCGAAGAACCATGAGGACGATGTTGCCGCGCGACGCGCCGAGCGCGGTGCGCACGCCGATCTCGCTGATCCGCTCCGTGACGCTCCCCGAGATGAGCCCGAAGACGCCGATCGCGGCGAGCACCAGGGCGGTGAGACCGAACGCCATGAACACGGTAAGGACGAAGTGCCGCTGCGCCTCGGAGCGATCGAGAAGCTGCTCCATCGTGGCGACGCGGATGATCGGCTGGTTGCGGTCGACCGACCAGATGGCGCGTTCGACCGCAGGGACCAGCGCAGCCGGATCCGCCGTAGTGCGCACGGCGATTGACTCGGCACCGTCGATCCACGGCCACTGCCCGGTGGCACCGTAGAAGGCGTTCCCACCGTCGTCGGCCAGAGACGCCTGCTTCACGTCGCCGACCACGCCGACGACGACCGCCCAGGGCCGGGTGGTGTCACCGATTTCCGGCCCGGCGCGAAAGTGCTGGCCGATCGGATCGGCACCGCCGAATTCCGACTTCGCCATCGACGCGCTGATCACCACCGACTCGCCGTTTCCCGGTCGATCGCCGGCATCGAGGAGACGGCCGCGCAGCAGCGGAATCCCCATGGTGTGGAACCACGATGGACTGACGTTGTAGCGCAGGGCGCTGTGGCCGGCGTTCGCGTCGGCGAGCGCGATCGATTCGATCCGGAAACCGTAGGTATCGAGGTCGCCGCTCAGCGGCAGCAGGCTGGTGAACGCCGCATCGGTGACGCCCGGAACGGCGCGAACGGCGTCGAGCGCGCTGGTGAAGAATTGATAGCGCGCGCTGGCGCTGTCGTACTGATGTCCGGCGGCCTCGACCTGCATCGTCAGCAGGTGCTGCGCGTTGAATCCCGGTGCGATGGAAAAGAGCCGGGTCAGCGATCGCAGCATCAGTCCCGCTCCCACCAGAACCATCAGTGCCAGCGCCACCTCGGCCGTGACCAGTACCCGGCGAACCGATGGATGGGTGACGCCGGTGGTCCGGGCTCCGGATCGGATGTCACTGTGGAGGTCGGGACGGGCGCCTTGCAGCGCTGGCGCGATTCCCACCAGCAGACCGACGATTGACGTCAGCACCAGCGCAAAGAGGAGCGCCGTGGTATCGAGGCGGATCGCTCCGACGCGCGGCAGATCTGCCGGGGCGAGCGAGACGAGGGCGCGCACGCCGATTGCCGCGATGCCCAGCCCCGCGATCCCGCCGACCATCGCGAGCAGTACGCTCTCGGTGAGCAGCTGTCGGACGAGCCGCCCGCGACCTGCGCCAAGCGTGGCGCGCAGCGCCAGCTCGCTGCGACGCTGTGCCCCGCGCGCGAGGAGGAGGTTGGCAACATTGACGGCGGCGATCATCAGGAGCAGTGCCACCGCCGCCAGCACGGCGAGCAGCGCCGGACGCACATCGCGGGTGATCGCCGCCTGCAGCGATTCGAGGGTGAGTCCACTCGCCATCGCCGCCCACGGCGGTCGCTGGAATGCAGGCTGGGGTGTCGCGCCGATCGCCGTCACCTCGCGTTGTGCGATCGCCGGTGTCACCCCGTTCACGAGGCGGCCGACCATCCGTTCATGGTGACCCCATTCGGGGCTCTGGAACGAGGCGTTCGATCGGTACCGCCGCGTCGTCCAAAGCTGTGCCCGCGGCGCCAGATAGTTGTCGAATGTCCGCGGCATCACGCCGATGACGGTGAACGGATCACCGTCGAGGATGATCGCTCGGCCCAGGGCAGATCGCGGGTCGCCGAAGTGGAGTCGTGCCAGCGCGTCGGTGATGATCACGACGCGCGGCGCGCCAATGACATCGTCGGCTGAGGTGAAATCGCGGCCGATCGCGGGCGAGACGCCGAGCGCCGGGAAATACCCGGTGCTGACCAGATCGCCGGTGAGCCGTTCAGGGTCGCCCTGTGGCTGCGTCAGCGCCGGCTGCCACCGGTCGGCGATGGCGACGGCACTGAACGAATGGGCGCGCGCAGCGATCTCGAGATAGGTGCCGTAGGTCACGGCGATCGGCGCACCGCTGGCGTTCCGATCCGACAACATCACGACGCGGTCGGCATGCGGATACGGCAGTGGCGCGAAGAGAATCGGGTCGACCGCACTGAAGATCGCGGTACTTGCGCCGATGCCGATGGCGAGCGTGAGGATCGCGGCGAGAGCAAATCCGGGACGGTGCGCCATCCCGCGCGCGGCGTATCGCACATCGGCGATCAGCGAGGCGACCCGCTCTTCCCACCCGTGCGAGCGGACCTCTTCCCGGATCGCCCCCGTGGAACCGAAGGCAAGGCGGGCGTTGCGCCGCGCCTCGTCCGGTGCGGTTCCGCGCGACACCGCGTCGGCGCTCGCCGCATCGATGAACTGCTGCGCTTCGTCGCGCAGCTCCCGATCGGCCTGGTCGCGATGCATCAGGACACGGAATCCACGGGTCACCTGCCGCCAGAGCGACATCTCACCCCTCCGCGCTGAGGAGGCGTGCCACGGCACCGGCGCGGCGCTTCCAGTCGGCGGTGGCGGCATCAAGCTGCCGGCGGCCGGCGCGGGTGAGCGAATAGATCCGCACCCGGCGCCCCTGCTCGCTCTCGCGCCACGCCGCGTCGAGGGCACCGGCGCGCTCGAGCCGCTGCAGCGCCGTGAGGAGGGAACCCGGATTGACGCGGAAAACATCGCGAGAGAGCTGTTCCACCCGCCGAGCGATCGCGTAGCCGTGCATCGGCTCGAGGGACAGCGTCTTGAGGATCAGCATGTCCAGGGTCCCCTGGATCACGTCCCGATTCGGTTCGTCCATCGATCGCTCCGGTCTGGTAGTCGCCTCATAGTATTGGCGTCATAGTATGACTGTCAACCTATGATGCGCGACCCGCCGGATCCGTCGCGCCACGCATCTGGCTAGCCGATCGGCACGTACCGGAGGATCGCTCCGCCCTGCCGCTGCTTCGTTTCGGCATTGAGAATCCGCCGGGTGCGGGTGCCGACGAAGTAGCGCGTGACGATCGCGGGGTCGGCGAACTCGATCACCCACACCGGCTCCGCCGCCGTGCTCTTCATCGTCCCGACGACGGTGAAGGTGTCGTGCTCGACCTTCTCGTCCGCCTCGGAAAAGAGCGGTGCCACCACCGTCAGCCCTTTGCGGAACGGCAGCGCGCGCGCCAGCGTCTCGACCTCGTCGAAGGCGAACACCGGTTCGGGGAACGTGTCGTGCACCTCGCGCGGCGCCGAATCGCCCTTGACGACCGTGCCGGTCACCACGCGCCCATGGTATTGATAGCGCCGGACCGCCCCGCCGTACGAAAGCATTTCGGCCACCGGCGAGAGATCGTGCAGGGCGATGGTTGCGGTGTCGATCGACGAGAACGGCGGCGCCCAGGTGCTGGTGATCTGGAGGACACCACGCTCCGCGGCAGGATGAGCGGTGCGGGTGACCTGGCCGAATCGCGTCTCGGTGGTGTCGCCTCCCTTCCGCCGGCTGACCTGCCAGACCTGCGATTCGTCAGCCGTCTTCGGCGCCGTGAGGAGGGCGCTTCCGGGGAGGAGGCGTTCGATCGGGGACGGCGTCTGGGCAAGCGCCCGAACCGGGAGGAGCACCGAGACGATCAGGGCGGCGGCGATCGACCCGTATTGGCGCGACGAACGAAGCGGCATCGGGATTCCATCGTGAAAGGTGGCGGGGCGATCCGACCGCTTCCCGACGAGCGGAGGGTGATCGCGGTTTCGCGATGCGCCGTATCCGGAGACTTACCGGCTCGCCGCGACATCCGCGCGGCCCCGGGCATCATCCGGGTAGATTCCCGCAACGGTTGAACTGCCCTGGAGCAGGTTGAATGACGTCCGCCACCACGATGTTGCTGTCCGCCGCCGTCGCCTCTGCGGCGATGATCACGTCCCCCGCTCCGCAGCCGAAGGCAGACTCGCCGATCCCCGTCGGGACGATGCGGCATGCCCCGGTTCGGGTGACCGACTCGATCTACGCCCTCGCGGTCGATTCGGCCAACTATCGAGCGTACCCGTTCATCTATCTGCTCGATGAGGGGACGATCCGCCTCGAGACCGACGGTCGCGGATCGCGGACCTATCGCCAGGTGGTGCAGATCCTCAAGCCGTCGGGGGTGGCGCGATGGGCGGAGCAACGCGTCGCGTATCAGCCCGATCGCGAAAAGGTCACGGTCAACTGGATGCGCGTGGTGCGGCCGTCGGGCGAGGTGATCAGCGACAAGCCGACGCTGTCCCAGACATCCGACGTCGCGGCGTCGACCGTCAATCCGGTGTACACCCAGACCAAGGTGATCCGCTATTCCCTGGGCGATGTGGCGCCCGGAACGCTGGTCGACCTGAGCTGGACGATCGAATCGACCAGGCCGCCCCTCGCCGGTGACATGCTGAGCGGCTGGAGCTTTTCCCTCGCCACACCCGGCCTCCGCTCGCGCTTCACTCTCGATGTGCCGGATGGCATCACGCCGCACATCGTCGAGACGCATCTCAACTTCGCGCGCAACGAAATCCGCCACGACGGCAGGCACGTCTACATCTGGTCGACCCACGACGTGCAGCCGCCGAAGGCGCAACTCTTCGCCCCCGACTCGAGCATTCCGTCGATGGGGCTCCGCGTCGGCGCACCGATGACGTGGAATACGATCGGTCAGTGGTACAACTCGCTTTCGAAGAACCGTTATGTGCTGACGCCGGCGATCACTGCCCAGATCGATTCGATCGTCCGGTCGGCGCACAGCGCCAACGACACGATCAACGCCCTGCACCGCTGGATCGCCAACGACCTGCGCTACGTGTCGGTGTCGCTCGGCATCGGCGGGTACCAGCCACGCTTCCCCGAAGCCACCGTGACCACCGGCTACGGCGACTGCAAGGACAAGGCGACGCTCTTCATCGCCGCGGCAAAGCATCTCGGCATCACCGCCTATCCGGTCCTCCTCAACAGCGGCGGCGGCACGGACCGCTCGCTCCCCGCGATCGAACAGTTCGACCATGTGATCGCCGCGGTGCCGCAGGCCGGGAAGACCGGCTTCACCTTCCTCGACCTCACCACCGACGACTTTGCTGACGGCGAGATCCCGCCGTCGTACCAGGGCGGCTTCGGACTGGTGGTCTTTCCCGACGGCAGTTCGCGCGACATCACCTTCCCGAAGGATTCGATCGGATCGACCGACGAAGTCTTCATCGGCAACATGACCGCAGACGGCAAGGTCTCCGGCACGCTCACGCTGGCGACGCACGGCTCCGCGGCCGACGCGATGCGTGCTGCCTTTGCGACCCCGCCCGATTCGGCGCGGCTCGCGGCGCTCAAGCGCACCGGGGCGAAGCCATTTCCCAATGCGACGATCGATTCGCTGATCATCGCGACCCCGGCCGATCGCAGCATCGCGCCGAGGATCGTCTACCTGGAGAGCAACGGCGACGGAGCGAAGCCGGCTGGTCCGCTCTCGATCCTGACGATTCCCAACGGTTTCCGCGGGTCGCCCGCCGCGTTCACCAACGCCGTCGAGGCGCTGCAGCGCGAAGGTGAGCGCAAGCTGCCGATCGACGCATCGCGACCCCTCGGCGAAGGGACCGTTCGTCGCGAAGTGCGCCTCAACCTTCCCGAAGGATGGAAGGCGCAGCTCCCCGATTCGGTGCACGCGGTCACCGAGTTCGGGACCTACATCGCCGAATACACCCAGGTCGGGCGGGAGTTGCGCATCGTGCATGTGACGTCGGGAGGAACCGGGGTCTATCCGGCGTCGAGCATCACGACATTGATCGACTGGTTCAAGGCGATGGCGAAGGACGACGCGGAGTACATCCCACTCACCCGCGGCTCCTGAGCTAGCGCACCCACCCCTGCGCTTCGAGGCCGCCGATCAATCCCGGCGTCTGCAGTGAGATCGGGCGCAGGTAGTCGCCCACGAGGGCACGGTTCCACCAGTTCCCGGTCGCCTTGCGCTCTGCCGCGGTCGTGAACTGGTAATTGTAGAGCTCGGCGCGAATCCACACCGGCGGCCTGTCGGGGAACGGATTCCCCGCCAGCAGCGAGAGTGTCGGCTTGTCGTTCTGCAGCAGCCGTGCAACCAGCGGCAGGAACCACGAATCGGCGTACGCCGGGCTCAGTGCAGCAAACCACATCAGCCAGTCAATGCGCAGGTGGTACGGTGCGATCCACGGAGGTCGTCGTGAGATGTCCCCCGGCTTCGCCTTGAACTGATACTCCTTCCACGACGTCGCCGGCGTGATCACCGAATCGGTCGTCCCCTCGATGATCACTTCCATCCGCTCCCGCGAGATCGAGCCGAAGGCGCCGTAGGTGTTGACCAGGTGCAACGGCTCGAACGAGGTGTTCATCGCCTGGCGGCTTGAGACCAGGTTGAGCGCCGGCCGGATGCTCAGCGCGACGACCAGCACCGTGAGCGCGCCGAGGGCAATGCGGTGCGGCAGCGCAATCGGCTCGAGCGGTCCGGCGTGGACCGGGAGAACGTGTGCCAGCATCCGGTCGTCGAAGCACGCGATCGCCGCCACCGCGGTGAGCCAGTTGAGCCATGAGAGATTGCCGCTCAGGATGATCGTCCCCTGGAAGATCACGGTGATCGCGCCGGCGGTACGGCGGACCCACGCGATCGGGATGAGATATCCGAACGGTGCAACGACCTCGGCAAGATGATTGAAGAGCACCCCCGCTTCGTTCACCAATCCCGGAAACCGGTTGAAATACCAGCTCAGGGGGTTCGGCATCGGCTGGGACTGGTAGTGATAGACCAGGCAGGTGAGATCGCGCCAGCACGGATCGCCGCGCAGCTTGATGAGACCGGCGCCGAGCATCACGCGGAAGAGGACCCAGCGGAACATCCAGATCACGATGACCGGCGGCGCGGTGTGCCGGGCGCCGAGGAAGATCGCGAGGAAACCGCACTCGCAGAGGAGCGTCTCCCATCCGAACGAGTACCACGTCTGCCCCACGTTGACGATCGAGAGATAGATGAGCCACATGGTCGTCCAGATCACCATGCTCACCGGCGTCCCGAAGCGTTCGGAGATTCCGGCGATCGCCAGTGCCGCGCAGGCGATGCCGATCCAGGAAAGCGCGGCCGCGAATCCGTCGGAGTAATGGAAGAAGAAGAGCGACGGCGAGTCGGAGAATCGGGTGTTCTGCAGGAAGAACGGCACCGGCGTGAGCCCGCGCGTCCCCAGCAGCGGACGGAACTGGTTGACTGCGACCAGGAAGGCAACGAGATAGATCGCGGCGAGCGACCGCTGCAGCAGCCAGCGCGTCGCCCAGTATTCTGCGTGCACATCGCCACCGAAGAGCGCCGCTGCCGTCATCGGATTCACCTGAGCGCGCGAAGCGCGGCGCGCGCGGCGTGAAAGCCCGACATCCCGTGCACTCCTCCACCCGGCGGCGTCGACGCCGAAGCGAGATACCACCCGCGAACGGGGATCCGGTACGGGTGCAACGAGAGGAGCGGGCGCCCCAGCATCTGCATCAGGTTGTTGGCACCACCCACGATGTCTCCGCCGACGTAGTTGCTATTGTGACGTTCGAGATCGGCCGGCGTCGTCACGTGGCGGCCGATCACCAGGTCGCGAAAGCCTGGCGCAAAGCGTTCGATCTGCGCTTCGATCGGCGCGGTCATGTCGATCGGAGAGCCGTTCGGGAGATGGCAGTACGCCCAGGCGGTATGCTGGCCCGCCGGCGCTCTCGTGTCGTCGAAGAGGCTCGGCTGGGTCAGCAGGACGAACGGTCGCTCGGCGTGCTCGCCACGTGCCACTGCTGCTTCCGATGCGGCTATCTCCTCGTATGTCCCGCCAAGATGGACCGTCGCGGCCTGGGCGCATTCCGCGGCGCGCCATGGAATCGGTCCGCGCAACGCCCAGTCGATCTTGAACGCCGCCGGGCCGTACCGGTACGCGCCGATCCGCCGCCGGTATCGCGGCGGAAGGCGTTCTGCCGCGATGGAGAGGAGCGGGCGCGGCGAGAGGTCGAAGAGCACGACGTCGGCGCCGCTGAGCTCTGCGGCCGACTCGACGCGTCGATTGGTGCGGACCACGCCGCCGGCAGCGCCGAGCGTACTGGCGAGTGCATCGGCAATCCGCTGCGATCCGCCGCGTGGGAACGGCCACCCGGCGACGTGCCCCACCAGGCCAAGGACGAGCGCGAACGACGCGCTCCCCGCCGCATCGAACGGGAGCACGGCGTGCGCGGCGATCCCGGCGAAGAGCGCCCGCGCCCGCGCGCCACGAAGGCAGGTGTTGGCGACGTGATCGACGGAACGGAGCGCGTGCCGTCCAAACTGCGCCATGAGGAGCGGATGCCGCGGCGGAATCAGCGGCGCGAGCAGCGACTCGATGAGCCGGTCATGATCGGCGATCAGCGGGTTGAAGAGGGCGCGCCAGGAGTCGGCGTCCGCGTCGAGCCTCGCGGCGGTACGGTCGATTGAGCGGTGGAACACGACGGCTGTGCCGTCATCGAGCGGGTGGACGAACGGCGCCGGCGAGTCGAGCCATTCCAGCCCGTGTTCGGCGAGCGGGAGCGAGCGGAAGAACGGGGAGACGGCCGCCATCGGATGGATCGCGGAGCAGACGTCGTGCATGAATCCGGGGAGGGTCAGCTCGGCCGACCGGATCCCGCCGCCGATTGTCGGCTCTGCTTCCAGCACCGTGACTGTGCATCCCCCCTGGGCGAGGGTGATCGCCGCGGCGAGGCCGTTCGGTCCCGACCCGACCACAATCGCGGTACGCGGTGTCATTCGACCAATATCGGTGAAAGTCTGGTAAAAGCCACGCAATCCCTTTGACACCGAATCGGCGTCGTGCCGTATCTTCTGATATGCCCACATCATCCCATACCGGACGGACAGCCGTCCCCCTGCGCGCACGTGCCGTTCTCCGTGCCGCTTCCTGCAGCGCTGCGCTTCTCATGGTCGGCGCCTCGCCGGTCAAACCATCGCTGCTCGCCGGCCTCGTCTGGCGCAACGTCGGTCCGCTCCGCGGCGGCAGGATCGCGGCAGTGACCGGGGCAATAGGCCAGCCGGGGACCTTCTACGTCGGCCTTCCCGCCGGCGGCGTCTGGAAGACGACCAGCGCCGGCGAGACCTGGTACCCCGTCTTCGATTCGATCAAGGAAGTGTCCTCCATCGGGTCGGTCGAAGTGGCACCATCGAATCCCGACATCATCTATGTAGGGACCGGTGACAAGGTCACCGGCGGTCCGTACAACGTCGGCGACGGCATCTACAAGTCGACCGATGCCGGCACCACCTGGCATCACATCGGCCTCGATGATTCGCGCGTGGTCCCGTCGATGCTCGTCGACCCGACCAACCCCGACATCGTCCTCGCCGCCGCCGAAGGCGACGTCAATCACAAGAGCCAGATGCGCGGCGTCTATCGCAGCACCGACGGCGGCCGAACCTGGACGCGGACCCTTTTCGTCAATGATTCGACCGGGATCCAGAAGATCGCCCGCGCGTTCGACCAGCCGAACGTGATCTTCGCCACGTCGATCCGGCACTACCGGGTTCCGACGCCGCCATCTGGAATCTTCCCGCCGGCGCCGAGCGGCCCGCCGTCGCAAGCCACGGCGACGATGCTCTACAAGTCGACCGACGAAGGGGTGACATGGAATGAGGTCTCTGGCAGTGGCCTCCCGAGGCTTGCCGGCTGCGAATACGTCGCCGTGGCGCAGAACACCAACGCGTCGCGCGTCTTCGTGATCGGCAACAACGGCCTTTTCCGCAGCGACGACGGCGGGACGAGCTGGCGCCAGATGGACAAGGACGACGAACGAATCCGCAATGGACAGGGCGGTTACAACTGCGGCGTCTACGTCAACACCAGGAATCCCGATATCATCTATTCGATTCACACTTCGAGCTACGTGTCGACCGACGGCGGCAACACGTTCACCGGTTTCAAGGGCGCTCCCGGCGGCGACGATCCGCAGCAGATGTGGCTCGATCCGGTCAACAGCAATCGCATCCTCCTCGGCCTCGATCAGGGCGCGGTGGTGACGCTCGACGGCGGCAAGACCTGGGGTTCGTGGTACAACCAGTCGACCGAGCAGGTGTATCACATCTCGACCGACAACTCGACGCCATACTGGATCTACGCCACCCAGCAGGATGCCGGCGCAGTGCGCACCCGGAGCCGCGGCAACTTCGGCGAGATCACGCCGCTCGACTGGAGCGCGGTACCGTCGTGGGAGTGGGGGACGATCATCGCCGATCCGCTCAACCCCAACACCGTATACGGTAGCGGCAACGGGATCGAGAAGATCTCCTATCCTGCCGAGCAGTGGATCAGCATTTCCCCGCAGACCAATCCGGACCTGCATCTGCGAAACTCCTTCTCGCAGCCGATCACCTTCGCGCCATGGAACCAGCACGAATTGATCACCGGCTTCCAGTACGTGATGGAAACCACCGACGCCGGGATGCATTGGTCGAAGATTTCGCCGGACCTGACCACGCCGAAGGGCGTCACGCCGCTTCCGGATACGGTGCCGTCGCCGCCGGGCTCATTCCCGCGCGGATCGATCGAGACGATCTCCGCGAGCACCGTGGGACGCGGAATCATCTGGGCCGGCACCAATACCGGGCTGATCAAGGTGACGCATGACGACGGCAAGGCCTGGGAAGACGTCACGATTCCCGGCCTGCCGTTCGGTCCGCGGGCGCTCATCTCGATGATCGATGCGTCGCACACCGACGCCGGCGGCGCCTACGTGGCGGTCAATCTGTCGGGCGCCGGCGATGATACGCCGTATCTCTATCGCACCCATGATTTCGGAAAGACCTGGACGCGAATCACGAACGGGCTGCCGACCAATGAGGTGAGCGGTTCGTTCGCCAACGTGATCCGGGCCGACAAGGTGCGCGCGGGCCTGCTCTTCGCCGGAACCGAGAGCGGGATGTATGTCTCGTTCGACGATGGCGACAACTGGCAGTCGCTCCAACTCAACCTTCCCAACACCTCGTACCGCGACATCGCCTTCGCCGGTAACGACATGATCGTCGGCACCTACGGCCGGGGGATCTGGGTGCTCGACGACTATGCGGTGCTTAGGCAGCTGACGCCGGCCGTGACCGAGGAATCGGTGCATCTCTTCAAGCCCGATCCGACGACGCGGTACCGGCGGAACACCAACTACGATACGCCATTCCCGCCCGAGGTGCCGCACGCACTGAACCCGCCGGAAGGGATGCTCATCTACTACTCGCTCGCCAGCGCACCGTCGGGCGACATCACGATCGACGTCCTCGATTCCACGGGTGCCATGGTCCGGCATCTCTCCAGCGTCGCCGAACCGCCGGTCAAGGAGGCTGCGCGCCCGCCGAACCCCAATTTCTGGGTGGCGCTCCCGCACGGCTTGCCCAGGGAGGCCGGGCTCAATCGCGCCAACTGGGATTTGCGGCTCGCGCCGCCGCCGGCCTTCTCGCATACCTACGAGATCAATGCGAATCCGGGGCTGACCCCGGCGTCGCCGGAGGGGGTCCTGGTGCCACCGGGGACGTACACCATCAAGCTCACGGCCGACGGCAAGAGCTATACGCAGACCGCCACCGTCACCCGTGACCCGCGGTCACCCGCGACTGCCGCCGACGTGCGCGCACAATACACCTTTCTGCGGAAGCTCTACGTCGCAGCGCAGGTGGCATGGGACGGTTATCAGCAGGTGCAGGCGATGCGCGATGAGTTGAAGGCGCTCACGCCGGGCGATGCGAACTCAGTTGCGGCAAAGGCGATCGCGGCATTCCGTTCCCGCCTCGACACCGTCAGCGGCAACGCCGGGGTGTTCGGGCGTTCCGGACAACGGACGCCGCCGAACTTCTTCGGGTCGAGCAATGCCTTCACGAGTGCGCTGACCAGCACCGACAACGCCGATCAGGCGCCGAACGGTGCAGAGATTGGTGGGTGGGAGGCATTGTGCAGGGACCTGCACGACACGGCCGAGCACTGGAAGGCGATCAACAGTGAGGCGCTGCCGGCATTGAATGCGACATTGACATCAAATGGAATGCCGGCAGTACGCGCTGCGGTTGGCGTGAAGGCGCCGGTTTGCACGCAACCGGCGCCTATCCCCGCCCCTCGCCGCAAGCCTTAGCGAGACTTCTTCGGGGGTCCAGGTTCGTACTCGGCGCCGCCACTTCCGGCGGCGCCGAACTTTGGTGCGACAACCGGACCCGTCTTCGTGAATGGCGGCTCGTCACTGCTGCCCTCCGTCCGGCCCTTCGCGTAGTGCGCCGGATCGGCATCGAATTGATGCTGACAGTTCTTCGAGCAGAAGTAGTACCGCTCGCCATTCCAGTTCGAGACTCCCTCCGCCGCTGCCGGATCGATCGACATTCCGCACACCGGATCCAGAACCTGTGCCATGGTGAAATCCTCCCGACCGCTCGGTTCAGTGCCGATGCTGCGAACGCCGCGTGTTGCCGTTGGAGCTGTTGGGATTGGTCGATTGCTTGCTGCTCCCCTGATTCGCGTTCCGGGAGCTGCTCCCCCCCGACCGGTTCGACGACATCGACCGGCTCCCGCTCTGGCGTCCGCCGTCACCGAGGTCGTTCTCGTTCCACTGGTCGAGGTCGGCATCCGAACCCTGCCGCTGCGACGAGCGGCTCCCCTGGCTCCCCGATGGCGACTTGCTCGATGGCGAGCGGTTGGATGAGGCTTGCGACCGGCTGGACTGCGGCTGCGACTTGCTCGACTGCGATGGCGACGACTTGCCTGACTGAGATTGCGACGACTTGCTCGACTGCGATGGCGACGACTTGCTCGACTGCGACTGCGACGACTTGTTCGACCGGGATTGGCCGCTGCTGTTTCGGCCGCTCGATTCCGATCCCTGTGCTTTCTGGTTGCTGCGTTGCATCTGAGCCTCCTGATGGTGATCAATGATGACACCGTGGTGCATTCGGAGTGACGCCACGCAGCGCGAGTGTTTGCACAATTATTGCGCGCATCGTGGTCAGTGCAGATCGATGGCGCCCCCGGTTGAATTCGCGGCAGAGATTCTCTACACTTGGATTGTCCGCCCGTAGTCCCACCCGCTTCGAAGGAGGTGATCCCTTGCCTAGCAGTCCTAGTATCATCGTCAGTCCGACCTGGGCAAACGGTCGCCGCTTGACCGCCTGACAGTTGCCTGGTCCCAGCTCGACCGTGTCGGGCTGACCATGGTATGCGCGCCGCTTCTGCCACATGGGAGGAGCGGCGCGATCCATTTCGGCGTTCGACAACTGTCCGGCGAACTCGCCCGGCGATCGATCGCTCGACCGTTACGACATTCCGCTTACGGGTTCTCGTTTTCGGCGTAGATTAGCCCCTTCTTCCCAACCGATCCGAGGGGTCCATGTACGCCATCGAAACGCTGTGGCTTCCGATCCTCCTGTCTGCCGTCGCGGTATTCATCGTGTCGTCGGTGATCCACATGGCGACGCCGTGGCACAAGAACGACTTCTCAAAGGTGCCCGACGAGGACAATGTGATGGCCGCGCTTCGTCCGTTCGGGATTCCGCACGGCGAGTACATGATCCCCAAGGCAGACAGCATGGCGGATATGCGGTCGCCGGGGTTCAAGGCCAAGATGGCCGCCGGACCCAACGTCATCATGACCATGTTGCGGCCGATGCCGATGTCGATGCCCAGCTTCCTGATCCAGTGGTTCCTCTATGTCCTGGTTGTTTCGGCCGCAGTGGCGTGTCTCGCCAGCGCCACCGTCATGCACGGGGCGTCGCCGCACCACGTCTTCCACGCGGTCGCATTCTCATCATTCCTCGCCTATTCGGCGGCGATCTGGCCGTTCTCGATCTGGTACCAGCGGCCGTGGGGCACCACGATCCGCTCCACGATCGATGGCCTGATCTACGGGCTCGTCACCGGCGCGATCTTCATGCAGTTCTGGCCGATGTAACAGCAGCAGTTCCCAGGTAGCACAGAGGGGGAAGGACGGCACGAATGCGGTCCTTCTCCCTCGTCCGTTCGGAATCCATATTCCCGTTGTGCACAAGACGCGCGCTGGGTCGTCGCGAGCAGATGCTCCAATCCCCGACCCGATCCCGGTGACGATCTACACCGTCGGCCATTCGAACCGATCGCTCGAGGAGTTTGTCGCGATCCTCGAATCGGCCGGAATCACCATGCTCGTCGATGTGCGATCGATTCCACGGTCGCGCGCCACGCCGCAATTCAATGCCGACACTCTCCCGGCGGCGCTCGCCGAACACGGTATCGGTTACCGTCATCTCAAGGCCCTCGGCGGGCGGCGCCATCATCCCAAAGGGGCGCCGCCGTCACAGAACCGGTACTGGCGCGTCGACGCGTTCAGGGCTTACGCCGACTACGCCGAGACGCCGGCGTTCCGCGCCGGCCTCGATGAACTGATCGCGCTGGCGGAGAACGACCGCTGCGCGATCATGTGTGCCGAAGCGGTCTGGTGGCGATGCCATCGGCGGATCATTACCGACTGGCTCCTCGCCAGCGGCATCACCGTCGACCATCTCATGGGAATTGGTGATGTCACGCCGGCGACGCTGACACCGGACGCGCATGTACGGAAGGGAGTCGTGACCTACCCCGGGTGAAGGCTCGCCTTTCCGCCTTCACCCAAGTCTGTTGACGTGGCCTACCAGACTGTCGGCCGAAGCGAATCGGCGCGCACCATCGGATCGGTGTCCTTGCATCCCCATGCAGCCCTGAACTCGGGCATGTTGCTGAGCGGACCGTTGACCCGCCACTCCGCCGGGGCGTGTTCATCGGCGCTGATCAGCATCCTTGCGTACGCCGGCCGGTCGAGCTCGCGCCACGCCTGCGCCCATCCGAGGAAGAAGCGCTGCTCCGGCGTGAAGCCATCAATCTTCGTCCGCGGGCCGTTGCCGAGCGCCGATTCCATTGCGGCGTATGCGACGGTCAGTCCGCCGAAATCGGCGATGTTCTCGCCGAGGGTCAGGGCACCGTTTACATGCGTGACGCTGTCGAGCACGGTGTATCCGTTGAATTGATCGGCGACCTTCTTCGCCTGCGCGACGTACTTGGTGGCGTCGTCCTTGGTCCACCAGTCCTTGAGGTTCCCGTCCTTGTCGAACTGGCGCCCCTGGTCATCGAAACCGTGGGTCATTTCGTGGCCGATCACCGCGCCCATCGCCCCGTAGTTGACCGCGTCGTCGGCGTTGGGATCGTAGAACGGCGGCTGCAGGATCCCCGCCGGGAAAACAATCTCGTTCATCAGCGGGTTGTAATAGGCGTTGACCGTCGGCGGTGTCATCGTCCACTCGGTGCGGTCGACCGGCTTGCCGATCTTGGCCCACTGCCGCGCCGTCTCGAAGCGGTCGGCTGCGTGGGCGTCGGCGAAATACGCTGCCGGCTTGATCTCCAGCGCCGAGTAATCGCGCCACTTGTCGGGATAGCCGATCTTCTGCGCGTATGCCGCCAGCTTGTCGACCGCGCGCGCCTTGGTCGAGTCGCTCATCCAGGTGAGCTGTTCGATCCGGTCGTGCAGCGCCGCGACGAGGGTCGAGACGATCTTCACGGCGCGCGCCTTCGCCTCCGGCGTAAACGCCGTCTTGACGTATTCCTGCCCCAGCAATTCGCCCAGCGACCCATCGGTGGCACTGACGCACCGCTTCCACCGCGGCAGGAGTTCCTTCGCGCCGGTGAACAACTGCACGAAGGTGAAATTCTCGTTGACGTACGGTGAACCGAGGCGGCTCGCCGCGCCCGAGAGGGCACGCCAGCGCAGGAGCGTCTTCCAGTCGGCGACCGGCACCGACGCCAGCATGCCGTCCACCGCCTGGAGGAACGCCGGCTGCGCCACATCAACATTGGTGATCGCCGGCGTCTGCTGCGCGGCGAAGAACGGTTCCCACTGGAAGTGCGGCGTCAGCTTGTCGACGTCCGCCAGGGTCATCTTGTGGTAGTTGGCATTGGGATCCCGCAGCTCGGCCGGCGCCTTCGACGCCTTCGCGAACGCCGTCTCCATCGTCATCACCGTCTGCGCTTCCTTCGCCGCGCTGTCGGGTGAATCACCAGCAAGGTGGAACATCCGGCCCATGTGACTGACGAACGCTGCCCGGATCGCCTGCGACGCGCTGTCGGTCTTGAAGTAGTAGTCGCGATCGGGCAGCGAGAGTCCGCTCTGGCCGAGGACGGCGATCTCGCTCGTTGCATCCTTGAAATCCTGCCCAGATCCGTCGCTCCACGGCGCGAGACCGTCGCTGTGTTCCAGTTCACCGAGGGCCGTCTTCAACTGCGCTGGAGTCTCGATCGCCGCAATCGATTGCAGCAGCGGGGTGAGCGGAGTGATCCCCTCCTTGTCGATCGCGACGGTGTCCATGCAGGCCGCGTAGAATGTGCCGACTTTCCATGATGCAGAACCCGCGGCGAGCTTGCCCGCGGCAGCATCCTTCGCGTCGCGTTCGAGAATGTCGTGGAGCACCGCTTCGTTGCGATCGGCGAGCTGCTGGAAGGCACCCCATTCCGGATACGCCGACGGAATGGTGTCGTGCTTGAGCCAGCCGCCGTTGGCGAACTGGTAGAAGTTGGTGCACGGTGCGCAGGTCGTGTCGAGATTCGCCCGCGAAATGGCCGGCGACGAAGGTGGTGCGGCGCTCTTCGGGGCACAGGCAATGGCGAAGAGCGAGAGCGCAGCAAGCGCCGCGACGGCATGACGGGTGCGATGATGCATGGGATCCTCGGCGGGGAATTGCCTTAATGATACTGTCTCGCGCTTCGGGCGGGGCGCGCGAGGTACCTTTGAGTATCCTCATCAATCCCGTAGTGAATCGCCGCACCGCACCGGAAAAGGATCGCAGATGACTCCGCGTCAATGGGACTGGCTCCGCGATTTCTCCATCCGATTGCTCATGTTCGGATTCTTTGCGGTGGCCGCTCTCATGCTGCGTCAGCCAGGCCACGAGCCATTGGTCGCGTTGCCGCTCCCCGCACGGATCGTCGCAGCGGTCTTCCTTGCGGTCCTGCTCTCGGCGCTGAGCGCCACCTTCAAGGATTGGCGCAGACAACGCCTCGCCCGGCGGCTCCCCACGAACTAGTCACGGGCTGCCGTCCCCCTCCTGTTGCTTTTCGACAGGAGCACCTCCATCTTCTGTCGGAACCCGACAGAAGAGCCCCCATGTCCGCGCCATCCTCCGACGTCGTCCGTGGCACCCTCGATCTCCTGATCCTCAAGACCCTCGCGCTTGACGCCATGCATGGCTGGGGAATCTCGCAACGGATCCAGCAGATGTCCCGCGGGGTGCTCGATGTCAATCAGGGGTCGCTCTACCCCGCCCTCCAGCGGCTGGAGCAGAAGGGATGGATCGACAGCGACTGGCGCGCCAGCGATAACAATCGCCGCGCCAAGTACTACCGGCTGACCGCGATCGGGCGCCGAGCACTTCATCAGGAGACCGCCAGCTGGCGCCGCTACGTGGCCACCATCGATCTCATTCTCGGCGAGGTGTGAAA
This sequence comes from Gemmatimonadales bacterium, assembly GCA_036500345.1. Taxonomy (NCBI): domain Bacteria; kingdom Pseudomonadati; phylum Gemmatimonadota; class Gemmatimonadia; order Gemmatimonadales; species Gemmatimonadales bacterium. Next base: position 200,104 of record DASYCE010000011.1, read on the forward strand.
TGGATCGCCTTCGCCTTGCGCTGGCCAGAATCCGCGGGCTCTTCGGTCGCAGCGGCCGCGACCAGAACCTCAACGACGAGATCGCGCATCATCTCGAGCTGGAGACGCGCCAGCGGATCGCCGCCGGCGTCGCGCCGGACGAAGCGCAGCGCCAGGCGCGCCTCGCCTTCGGTCCGATCGAAGCGATGAAGGAGATGCACCGCGACGGACGCGGGATCATCTGGCTCGAGGAGTTCGTCGGCGATCTGCGCTACGCCTTCCGCGCACTGCGCCGCGCACCGATTCTCGGCGGTGCCGCGATCATCACGCTCGCCATCGGCATCGGCGCCAACACCGCGATCTATTCCGCGGTGGACGCCGTGATCCTCCGCCCGCTCCCGTTCAACGACCCCGACCGGCTGGTGATGCTGACCGAGGAAAATGTGGACCGCGGCTGGCACCTCAACGTCGCCGCCCCGGCGAACTATCTCGACTGGAAGGATCAGGTCGCGGCGTTCAAGGATGTCGCCGCGTACATCCCCTACTTCGACACCGTCACGCTTACCGGTCAAGGCGAGCCGCGAGCGATCGATGGCGCCACCGTGACCGGCAACTTTTTCTCGGTCCTCGGCGTGCGGGCGGCACGCGGCCGAACCTTCACCGATCAGGAGACGTGGAGCGGCGGGACGATCGTGGCAATCATCAGCGATCGCCTCTGGCGAACCCAGTTCGGTGCCGATCCCGCGGTCGTGGGGCGTACGGTCCAGCTCGCCGGCACTGGTGCCGAGATCGTCGGGATCATGCCGCCGGGTTTCACCTATCCATCGGCGTCCACCGATGTCTGGGTTCCCACTGGATGGAATCGGGACAATCGATCGCAGGTCTTCTTCCGGCGGGCTCATTTCATCCGCCCGATCGCGCGCCTCAAGCCCGGTGTGACCGCGCACGAGGCCAACGCGCAACTGCAGGTCGTGGTGCAGCGACTGCAGCAGCAATACCCCGCCACCAACACGCACATGGGCGCGGCCTTGCTCCCGCTGCACGACTTCATTGTCGGCACGACGCGGCAGCCGCTGATCGTCCTTCTCGCGGCGGTCGGGTTGCTGCTGCTGATCGCGTGCGCAAATGTCGGCAACCTGATGCTGATCCAGGCAGCGGGACGCGGCCGCGAAACTGCGCTGCGCCTCGCCCTCGGCGCGCGCCGCGGACGCCTGGTTCGCCAGGGACTCGCCGAGAATCTTCTCCTCTCCGTCACCGGCGGCGCCGTCGGGCTGGCACTGGGCTGGTGGGGAACCCACGCGCTGGCCGCATTGATACCGTCGGGGATGCTTCCGGTTGACGACATCAGCGTCCGCTGGCCGGTGGTCGGGTATGTCATCGCGATCACCCTGGGGAGCGGCGTCATCTTCGGCATGGCACCGATCCTCTGGACGCTGCGGCGTGTGCCCGGCGACGCGCTCAAGGAGGGTGGGCGCGGCGCGGGGACCAGCCAGCGGATGAGGCGCTGGGGTCGGTTCATCGTCGTGGCGGAGGTGGCGCTGGCGCTGCTGCTCTCGATCGGTGCCGGCCTGCTGGTGCGTTCGTTTCAGCGGCTCGAGCGCGTCAATCCCGGATTCGATCCCGATGGCGTCCTCGCGATCTCGACGAATATCCCCGGCACACGTTACGACACCGCAACGAAGATCAGCGCCTTCTATCGCACGGTGCTGCAACAGGTCAGCGCCATCCCAGACGTGCGCTCCGCCGCGGTGACGACGTCGCTGCCGCTGACCGGAGGCGTCGGCTGGACCAGCGACTTCACCGCGGCGGGACGTGGACCGGACGGCTACGGTACCGAGGTGGCACACCGGTCGGTTTCGCCCGATTACTTCCGCACCATGCACGTCCCGATCATCCGGGGACGCGGGTTCACGCCGGCCGATCGCTTCGACGGCGCCCAGGTCGTGGTGATCAACGAGGCGCTGGCGCGGAGCTACTTCCGCGGCGAGAACCCGGTCGGGCAGCGGATCGCGTTCGACCGGATTCCCGATTCCAATTCAGTCTGGCGCACCGTCGTCGGCGTGGTGGGCGACGAACGACAGGCCGCGCTCGCGACGGCGTCACAGATCGAATTGATCACGCCCGAACAGCAGGCGCCCTCGACCTTCATGAACCTCATGGTACGCACCGGCCATGATCCAATGGCGGTGGCGGGATCGATCAGGCGGGTCGTGGCCGGCATCGATCCGTCGATCGCCTTCACCAGCGTGCAGACAATGGACGACGTGCGCGATCAGTCGCTGGCGCAGGCGCGCTTCCTGATGACGCTGCTCTTTGCCTTTGCCGGCGCGGGATTGCTTCTCGGTGCCGTCGGTGTGTACGGCGTCATGGCCCACGCCGCCCGCGGGCGGACCCGCGAGATGGGAATTCGCGTGGCGCTCGGCGCACAGCGGCCGGCGGTGCGCTGGCTTGTCCTGCGCGAGGGATTGCTCCTGACCGCGGCCGGAGTGGCGCTGGGCGTCGCCGCGGCGCTGGTCGCCTGCCGCGCGATGACTGCGCTTCTCTATCAGGTCGCGGCGAGCGACCCGGTGACGTTCCTCGTCGTCCCGTCGGTCCTTGCCTGCACCGCATTGATGGCCACCTGGCTTCCAGCGGCGCGCGCCGCGCGGGCCGATCCGATGGAATCACTTCGAGCGGAATAGCGGTCGGTAACCGACCGCATCGAGCGCGACCTTGACTCGGATGAGTCCCGGCGGAGATTCCCCCCGGGACTCATTCCTGTCACGAACAACGGGGGATCCGATGTACCTCATTCGCGAGATCATGTATTGCCGTCCCGGCAAGGTACGGGGGATGGTCGAGAAGTTTCAGGCGATGTCGAAGCTCGGCGAAAAGTCCGGCATGCCGAAGATGAGGGTCATGACCGACTTCTGCGCCGAACAGTACTGGACGGTGGTGGCGGAGTTCGAAGTCCCGACCCTGCAGGCGTTCGAGACGATGATGAGCGGCCCGGGCCAGGGGTCGGCCGAAGACATGAAGAAGATGGAAGAGGTAATGAAGGGGTACCACGATCTGGTGAAGCGCGGAAAGCGCGAGATCTACAAGATCGAAGGATAGAGACCTTCGGAGGCCGGTTGTCCGGATTTAAGACAACATGTCCTTAAAACCGGACACTCGACCGTCCGAGCGCTCATCTCACCAATCGCGATTTAACCCGGCACGATCCCGAAGACTTGGCCGTACCGCAGCATGCCTTTCGTCGGCGACGACGCGGCGCCATCCCAGGCAAACCCAATGGATATGCGGCTTTCACGCTACCGCGCCCACGGCGACCTCGCAGGCGCACCATGGCGCGTGTCAGCGGACACGTCGGTGGCACGGCGCTCGCTCTGAGGTCCGCCGTCCACCAGGCAGTCCGATCCATCACGCACGCACGGCAAAGGAGCCCCCACCATGCCCGGCTACCGTTTTGGCAAGCATCCGCCCAAGCGCGACTATCGCACGCTGCGCTTCCACGACTATCTGTCGGCGACGCTGCCGCCACCACCCGCATCGCACGACGTCCTCAAGACCGTGTACGCCAATCTCAAGAGCGCCGATCCGACGCGGCTCTTTCCGCTCGACGGCAACGACACCCTCGGCGATTGCACCATCGCTGCGGTGGCGCATGCGTGCACGGCCTATCAGGCGCTGATCGGACGCAAGACGATCATGCCGCGGGCGGATGTGGTGAAGCTGTACCTGCGCCTCACCGGCGGCATCGACAGCGGGTTGAGCGAACTCGATGTGCTCAACTACTGGCGCAAGCACCCGGTGGCCGGCGACGAAATCCTGGCTTTCGCGGCCGTGAATCTCCGGAATCACACTCATGTGAAGCAGGCGATCGCACTGTTCGGCGGCGTCTACCTCGGATTCCAGGTGCAGGAGGATTGCATCGCGGACTTCGACGCGCGGAAGGCGTGGACCCCAGGTCCGCTCACGCAGGACGGCCACGCGGTCTTCGCCGTCGGGTACGATCGTGAACATCTGACGGTGCTGACCTGGGGGAACACGCAACTCGCGACGTGGGGGTGGTGGGACGAATGCGTCGACGAGGCGTATGCGATCGTGCCGCCGGAGGCGAAGAATCCGGCCTTCGCGCCGGGCTTCTCGGTGGCGGCCCTGACCAGCGACCTGCAGGCCATCGCAAGCTGAATCGGCAGCCCGGGCCGCCTGGACGGGGCCCGGGCAACCTTTTCGTGCCGGGCGGTATCTTACCTTTAGATCATCTGAAGGAGACTGCCATGGCCGACCCGCGCAACGAACTGGTCCAGGGAACCCTGGAGATGCTGGTGCTCCGCACCCTCGCGCTCGAACCGATGCACGGGTGGGGGATTGCCCACCGGATCGAGCAGATGTCCGGTGCCGTCTTCCTGGTGACGCAGGGATCGCTCTACCCCGCCCTCATCCGGATGAAGCGGCGCGGCTGGGTCCGGACCTCGTGGCGCACGACCGAGAACAACCGGCGCGCGCGGTATTACGAACTCACCGCGATCGGTGCGAGCCAGCTCGACGTCGAACGCGCCGCGTGGCAGCGCGCGTCGGAGGCGATCAACGGCATCCTGAGCCCGCGCTGGGCACTGGCGGACCTGTGACGATCCTCAACGACCTGCTCGAACGGGCCCGCTCGCTCCTCTTCCGGCGCCGGGATGAGCGCGAACTCGCCGAGGAACTCCACACCCACGCGGCGATGGAGGCGGAACATCGCCGAAGCCGTGGCACCAGCGCGGCCGAAGCGCATCGGCAGAGCATCCTCGCGCTGGGCGGCGTCGAACCGACGAAGGAAGCGGTGCGCGATGCGCGCGGCACGCGTCTCCTCGACGACAGCATCGGTGACGTGGCGTACACGCTTCGCACGCTGGGACGATCACCCGGGTTCGCGGTGGTGGTGATTCTCACCCTTGCCATCGGAATCGGCGGCACCACGGCAGTCTTCAGCGCGGTCGATCACGTCCTGCTGCAACCGCTGCCGTATCAGTCGCCGGGACAACTGGTCCGCCTCTACGGCGCGTCGGTGCAGGATCCCAACGGCCGCGGATTTCTCTCGCCCGTTCACTACAAGGCGTATCGCACCAGGCTCAACTCGATGGACGGTGTTGCCACAATTCTCACCTACGACGAGAAAGGCGCCGACATCGGCAGCGGGAACACAGTCCGACGGATCAGGCTCCTCCCGACGAGTTCCAACTACTTCGATGTGATTCGGGTCAGGCCTGCGGTTGGCCAGCCGTATCAGCCTGACGCCGAGAACGGCAGCGGGATCGAGGACAACACCGATGGCGGCGCGGTCGTGGTGTTGAGCCATCAGCTCTGGGAGGATGTGTTTCACGGCGATCCGTCGGCGATCGGCAGGACACTGGTCATGAACGGCCGCGGCTACACGGTCACCGGCGTGATGCCCGACGGATTCAACGATCCGGTCGCCGGAGCGATCGATGCATGGGTACCGCTCGACCTGAGTCAGGGGAACGATCCACGCGAAGCGGGGAATCACTACCTGTCGGTGATTGCGCGCCTCAGGCCGGGGGTCACGATCGAGCGAGCACAAGCCGAGGTGAATTCGCTCGCGGTTGAGCTTGCGCGGGAATTTCCGCAGCAGAAGGATGAACGCGCGCGACTCTATCCGCTGAAGGACGACATCGTCGGCGCGTCGAGCCGCTCGCTCGAGATGATGCTCGGCGCGGTGGGCCTCGTCCTCCTCCTGGTCTGCGTCAACGTCGCGAATCTCATGCTGGTCCGCGGCTCCGAACGCACCCGCGAGTTCGCGGTGCGCGCCGCGCTTGGTGCCGGTGGTGGCCGGCTGGTGCGGCAACTGCTGATCGAAAGCCTGACGCTGGCGCTTGCGGGCGCCGTCGCGGGATTGATCGTCGCGCGGCTTGCGATGTCGGCGATGGTCGCGTTGAGTGCCGGCAACATTCCGCGCCTCGCATCACTCTCGCTCGATCCAAGGTTGCTCCTCTTCGCGCTCCTGGTCGCCACGGCATCGGCGGTCATCTTCGGCCTGACGCCGGCGTTGCGGGCAGCACGGACGCAACCGGGTGACGCGCTTCGGGATCAGAGTCGCGGTGCCACGAGCGGCCGGCGCTCGATGCGGCTCCGCGAATGGCTGGTGGTCTGGCAGGTGGCGCTGGCCTTTGTCCTTCTCGTTGGCGCGTCGCTGCTCCTCGCCTCCTTCCGCAAGATCGCCGACGTGCCGCTCGGCGTGAACGCGGCGAACGTCCTGACGTTCGAGCTCAATCTCCCGTCGGCTCGATACGACTCGACGGCGCGTGGACGTTTCTACGACGAGTTCGACACGCGCATCGAAACGATCCCCGGCGTCCGCGCCGCCGGCGGGATCTCCAAACTTCCCGCGACCGGGCCGTACCATCAGTGGGGGGCAATTCCGACCACCGGACCGAAGGCCGCCGAGATGCAGCAGCGCGCCGTGGGCGCGGAGAACCGGACCGTCTCGGGAGATTATTTCCGTGCCGCCGGGATTCCGCTGGTGGCAGGACGCTATTTCAATGCGAGTGATGATCTGTCGGCACCAAGTCGCGTGGTGATCAGCGCCGATCTCGCCAAGGCGATCTTTCCCGGCGTCGACCCGATCGGCCAGTCGCTGCGTACCGGCGGCCGGGCGTGGGAAGTGATCGGCGTCGTGGGCGATGTATCAGTCGACAACGAAGGACGCACCGATTTCTACATCTATCACGCGCATCGGCAGTTTGCCGGCGACCGGAACTGGTCGCTGACACAAGTCGTGTCGACCACCGGTTCGCCGACGGCGCTCGAACCGGCGATTCGTCGCGAACTTTCGCAGGCTGACCCGCAGCTGGTGATGTTCCGGCCGATGACGCTCGAAGCCGCGATCGGCCGCGGAGCAGCGCAGCGCGTCTTCACGCTCAAGATGCTGGCGACCTTCGCCGTCGTGGCGCTGGCGCTGGCAGCACTCGGTCTCTTCGGCGTGCTGTCGTACGGGGTGAAGCTGCGCAGTCGCGAGTTCGGGATCCGCATGGCCCTCGGCGCCGACCGGCCTGCGATTCGCCGGGCGGTCATGGCGAACGGACTCGTGGTCGCGGGGATCGGGATCGCCGTCGGGCTCGCCGGCGCCGTGGCGCTGGCGCGAACCATGGCGTCACTGATGTTTCACACCTCGCCGCTCGATCCCAGGGTGCTCGGGGCAGCTATCGTATTCATGACCATAGTGGCCGCGGTCGCCGCGTACATTCCCGCCTACCGTGCCACCGCGGTCGACCCGCGGAGCGCATTGCAGTAGTCGAACCTCGCCGCCGTCACGCGCCGCGCCGGGTCAACGACTCAGCGCGGCGTGTTGCGTTCCACCCACTCGGCAAAGGCGCGCATGAACTTGCGGAAAAACTCTCGCGAGGAGTCGTTGATCAGCTTCCCGTCCTGATCAAAGAGGTCGCCGGCGCGAGCGATGTACGCCTCGGGCTGTGCCATGGCAAGCACGTTGACGTAGACCAGCGCCTGCCGGAGGTGATGGTTGGCCCCGAAGGCGCCGAGACCGAATGGCGTCACGGAGACGACGGCGCCAGGCTTTCCATTCCAGACACCGTGGCCACCCGGCCGCGAGGCGATGTCGATGGCATTCTTGATCACGCCGGGGACCGATCGGTTGTACTCCGGCGTGAAGAACAACACCCCCTCGGCCTCCTTGATGTCACGCCGGAACTGCTCCCACGGCGGCGGGACGTCCTCTTCCAGGTCCTGGTTGTACATCGCGAGGGGGGCGAGGTCGAGCTCGCGCAATGCGAGGGATGGGGGAGCGAGCGAGATCATCGCCCGGGCGACCTTCCGGGTCAACGATTCCCGGCGCAACGATCCGACGAGGACCACGATCTGGCGGGCATCAGGCATGGAGCGATTCCAGAGGAAGAGGCATCATGGAGAGGATAGCGGGTTCGTTGATGGGGAGGTGAGACTGAACCACTGACCGCAGCTGGCAGGCCACACAATGCGGCGCATACACAACAACGAGGACGTTCTTGCTGGATCGATGCAACAGTCGACCGTTGGCTTGGCGTCGAATCGAGTCAACAAAGGACCTGTTCGAAAGTCCCGCAATGAGCTGTCCAATGACCTGCGACTGATGTACTATCAGTCTCCAGAACCTTGACAGAATCACCGATTGATCCGTCCACGGCCCGATCCGGACGCCCTGAAACGTCGGGGGAATCGCAGTCAGGTTGCGGTCAGCATGGGGCATGGGACTTGCTCGACAGGTGCGTGATGATTTCACCGAATGCAGCGGCACGGCAGGCGACGATCGGCCGGACGGCCCCCAGGGGAACGGCCGGTTTCACGTTGATGGACATGATCATTGTCATGGTCATCATGGGAATCCTGATCGCCATTGCCGGCCCGAAGTTTTATCACATCACGTCGCACGTCCGGGTTGACGAGGCGACCACGATCGTGGCGACCGACCTGCGCCAGGCCGTCTCGCTCGCAGCACGCGAACAGAAACCGGTGACGGTGACGACCGAGACATCGACACGGTACATCATCAAGGACCGGGCAGCATCGCCGGCGGACACGGTCCGCCTGCGGCGCAATCTTGCGGTGTCGGCGATGAGCGGGGTGGGGAGCGTGTCGTTCTCGCCGGCGTCGGTGGTGGTCTATCCGAACAGCACGGTGAGCGGCGCGCTGACCGTGACGCTGACCACCGATTCGTACACCCGCACCGTCACCATGTCGGCCGCGGGCCAGGTCAGGATTCAAGCACCATGAAGGGGCGAATGACGAAGCAGCGCCGGTGCGACACGCGAGCGGGGTTCTCGCTCTTCGAACTGCTGATTGCCGTCGTGGTCCTGGGCTTCGCCGCCGCGGGGCTCGGCAAGCTGATGCTTGGTGCCGCGCAGTCCGGCCGGCATGCCGGCGCGCAGGGGTATCGCACGGCGATCCTGAACGGCGAGGTCGCCCGGATCACGGCGGCGCCGATCGGATCACTTGACGATGGCACCACGACGACGACCGTCACGTCGCAACCGCTGCCGTACATCCTGACCACTGTGGTCGCGACGTCGGGCACGGCGCAGACGGTGACGATCACCGTGGCGCCGACTGGTGGTGACTCGATCGCACCGGTGACCCGCACGATTGCGCGCACGCTGGTCACCACAGACCCCTTCTGACGGGCTCACGATGATCCGCTCCCGACGTGGTGTCTCGCTGGTGGAAATGCTGATCGCCATGGTGGTGTCGGCGGGCGTGGGCCTGGCGATGATGGCGCTGCTGACCGGATCGACACGCTTCGAGGAGCGGGCCGAGGCGCAGCGGGCTGCGCGGCTGGTATCGCGCGCCGGCATCAGCGTGATCACCAGCGAGCTTCGGATGGTCGACCCGTCGTGGGGAGTCGAAGCGGAGACAACGACGTCGATCACGGTGAAGACGCCGTACGCACTCGGCATTGTCTGCGACACGACGGGGCTCATGACGATGATGTTTCTGCCAGTCGATTCGCTGGCGCTGAATGCGGCAGGATTCTCCGGGATGGCGTGGCGAGCAACTAGCGGAACGTACCATCCGATCTCGGGCGGCACGCTGACGACGACATTCACCGCTCCGTCGGCATGCCCGAGTGCCAACTTCCCTGCGATCACGGCGCCCACCAGCATTCCGAACCAGAAGTCGGTCTATGCGACGATTTCGGGGACGGTTCGTGACGGAATCGCGAAGGGCGCAGTGGTCGTACTCTATCGACGGACCAAGTTCTATTTCGCGAGCTCTACTCAAACTGGACTTACGTCGCGGACGGCCCTCTGGCGAAGCCATCTCGATGCCTCAGCGGGCGCGGGTGACGCCACCGAACTGGTCGCTCCGTTCAACTCCACAGCGGCGTTCCAGTTCTATTCAGTGGGTTCGGCGACACCATCCTCGACCGTTCCGGCAACGCTGTCTGACACGCGCGGATTGCTGATCTATCTCCCCGGGCAAAGCGAGAATACTGCCCGGACGCGATCGACGCCGGAAGAGTCCGATTTGACCACGTCAGTCTACTTCTTCAATTCGTCCTCGTGAGGCCACGAATGCCACAGTTGACTGACCGTCGCGGATCGACATTGATCGTCGTGATGCTGCTGGTGTCGCTGATGTTGATCGCGATCACTGGCGCCTTCGTTCGTACCAGCGCGGAGCGGCGCAGCGCGCTCGACGGCGCGGCTCAGGTCGATGCGTTCACGCTGGCGCAGGAGGGGATCGACAAGTACATCGCACTGGTCACGTCGATTCCGGCCAGCATGCCCGACTCGCAGCCGTTTACCCTGACCGGCGGTCGCGCAGTCGTCGTACTGCGGTATTTCCATACGGCCGCGAGCGACACGACGCTGGTGCTGATCTCGCGCGGCGAGGTCAACTCAGCAGACAAGTACTCCTCGGACGCGGCGATCGCGTCACGGACGGTGACACAGCTGGTCAAGTGGACCGGCGGAAGCATGACGCTTCCGGCAGGCTTCACCGCGTTGAGCGGGTTTACGGTGAACGGAAACTCAGCGACGATCAGCGGCGTTGATGCGTGCACAACTGCGCCAGCCCCGTTGACTTCAATTCCAGGGGTTGCGGTCCCGCAGAACTCGGTGGCTGACACATCGGCCATGTTCTCCAGCAATCACCCGAGCGACGTTGTCAGCAGCGCTCCGATCACCCAGCCGATTGTCGACATCGGAACGCCTGGTTCGACGGGCACCGCGAAGGATTCTGTCAACGTCGATTGGGCCGGGATCACGGCACGAACAGCGATCACGCCGAACTATTTCCAGAAGACGACGGCACCCACGTCGGGGAGCTTCCCGACCAGTGCGCAGATCAATGGATCGCACTGGCCGGTGACATTCGTGCAAGGAGATCTG